>VGWC01000043.1 GCA_016873775.1 Ignavibacteria bacterium
CACATCTCGCAACTGCCGGCGGAAAAGATGTTGCGAAGTTGGATGGAGTGTTAAAAAGTGTTAAAAAGTTTGTTGAAGAAATATTGAAATAATGTTTCGACTTCATTTCGCTTCGCTCCATTGCGCTCAACACGACAAGTTCGTCACCGTGAGCGCAACGAAGTGAAGTCGAACGGTTAAATCTAAAACCCAATACCAAAAACCTAACAATGCCACATCTCCCTCTCACAATCCTCGTGCGCGAATCGTTTATTCAAGATGAATTGAAAGCGAGTTCCGAAACGAAATTGAAAATCTTGAACGAATGCACGTCGCAAATTTCCAAAGCGATGGATTTGCTCGTACACGCGCTCAACAATAAAAAGAAAATTCTCCTTTGCGGAAACGGAGGAAGCGCAGCAGATTCGCAGCACATCGCAACGGAACTCACGATACGAATGTTGCCTCGTGAACGCGCTGCAATTCCTGCAATTGCGCTGACAACCGATACATCAAACTTAACTGCCGGTGCGAATGATATTGGTTTTGAAAATGTGTTCGCCCGCAATGTGGAAGCGTTGGGAAATTCCGGCGACGTTCTTATTGCAATTACGACAAGCGGAAATTCTCCGAACATTTTGAAAGCAATCGAAAAAGCAAAATCGAAAGGAATAGTAACGATTGGTTTGCTCGGAAAAGACGGAGGCAAAGCAAAACCACTCTGCGACCATTCGATTATTGTTCCATCCAACGATACGCAACGCATTCAAGAAGGACACATTACGATTGGACATATTTTGTGCGGATTGCTTGAACGCGAATTGTTCGGAGCGATGTAAGATGTTAGGTATTAGGTGTTAGGTTTTAGAAGTTAGGTTTTTATGGCAAATAAAATTCATAGTTTTGAGGATATGGACGTGTATCAAAAATTGTTGCAACTTCATTTAGAAGTACACGAATTGACGATGACATTCCCCAAATTTGAATTGTATGAACTTGGTTCACAACTGCGACGTTCGTCAAATTCCGCACCAGCAAATTTTTCTGAAGGTTGGAATAATAAACACATCAATATCTATCTTGAAGAAATAAGCAGAGCATTAGGAGAGATCCGAGAATCAAAACATCATCTAACAGTTGGTAACAAGAAAAAATATTTCTCTCTCGAAAAATATAATAATCTCATCGAGCGTTATGACGAATGTTCAAAAATGCTTCACGGTTTAGAAAACTCTCTCCACAAGTACAAACCTTAAACCTAAAACCTAACTTCTAACACCTAAAACCTATCCCCTTGAACGAACTTTTTCCCTCAACACTCTACATCGTCTCCACCCCCATTGGGAATCTTGAAGACATTACGCTTCGAGCATTGAAAATACTTGCGAATGTTGATGTCCTTTGTTGCGAAGATACACGAACAACACAAGTACTTCTCAACAAATACGAACTCAAACCGAAAAAACTTCTTTCCTATTTTGAACAGAACGAACAGAAACGAATTCCGGAAATTCTCCAACTCTTGAACGAAGGAAATTCTGTCGCGATTGTTACCGATGCTGGAACACCGTCAATTTCTGACCCGGGATTTCGATTGGTACGAGCGGCGATTGAATCAGGAATAAATGTTATACCAATTCCTGGAGTAAATGCGGCGATTACTGCTCTTTCTGCAAGCGGATTGCCGACAGATGCGTTTGTGTTTGAAGGATTTCTTCCCGTAAAAAAAGGAAGAAAAACACGATTGGAATTTTTGAAAGAAGAAACGCGAACAATGATTTTTTACGAATCTCCGTACCGAATTTTACGAACGCTCGAAGATTTGAAAGATGTCTTTGGAGAACGGGATGCCGTGATTGCCCGCGAACTCACAAAAAAGTTTGAAGAATTTATGCGGGGAAATTTTTCGCAACTTATCGCAGAACTTTCTTCTAAAAAAATTCTCGGTGAGTTTGTGCTGCTGGTGAAAGGAAAACCCGAATAAGATTATTTTGTAAAAAAAATCTTCGCTCGTGATGAACAAGGATTTAATTTCAATAATCAATCTAATTTACCTGAATCTCTGAGCCTAAGTTTACTGACTTTAACAAATCATCGGTTGCAAGTTCCGGCAACAAATCATCTTGAGAGACCGATTGTTTCTTTTGTTCAATAAATTTCATTTCATCTTTTTCATCATCGAACAAAATTTCTATCGTGCTTCCCTCGTCATATTTTTTGGCAAGAAGTTCCTCGGAAAGCGGATCTTCGATTACACGCTGAATCAATCGCTTCAATGGACGCGCGCCGTATTGCTCATCGAACCCATCTTTCACAAGATATGCAAGCGCGTGTTCCGAAAGTGAAATCGAAATGTTTAATCGCGTCATTCTCTTCACAAGTTCGCTTACTTGCAACTTGATTATTTCTGCAATACTTTCCCTCGTGAGATTGTGAAATACAATCGTATCGTCAATACGATTGAGGAATTCGGGATTGAATAATTTCTTCATAGCACTTTCAATCACCGATTTCATCGAAGTGTATTTATCCTTGGGTTCTTCACTGATGAATCCTAAACCTCCGCCGTGTTTAATTTCGCGCGTGCCAATGTTGGAAGTGAGGATAAGTATAGTATTTTTGAAATCTACTTTTCTTCCCAAACTATCTGTAAGAACACCGTCATCGAGAACTTGTAAAAGAATATTGAACACATCGGGATGCGCTTTTTCAATTTCATCGAACAGCACAATAGAATAGGGTTTTCGACGAACTTTTTCCGTAAGTAAACCACCTTCTTCGTAACCGACATATCCCGGAGGCGCGCCTACAAGACGTGAAACGGAAAATTTTTCCATATACTCGCTCATATCAATGCGAATCAATGCATCTTCCGAATCGAAGAGATATTTTGCCAATACTTTCGCAAGTTCCGTTTTTCCTACTCCAGTTGGTCCCAAGAATACAAACGAACCGATTGGACGTTTCGGATCTTTCAATCCCGCACGCGAACGACGAATTGCTCTGCTTAATTTATTTATCGCTTCTTCTTGACCGATGATTAGTTTTTTCAATTCATCCGACATCTTCAAGAGTTTTTCCGATTCGGATTGCTGCACTTTGTTCACGGGAATTCCCGTCATCATTGCAACAACATCGGAAACGTGGTCTTCGGTTACGGTAAAAACGGTTTCTTCTGCGCGCAATTCCCATTCGCGTTTTGCAATTTCCAAATCGCTGATATATTTCTTTTCCAAATCACGCAAGCGCGCGGCTTCTTCAAAATTCTGATTGCGCACCACTTGATTTTTTTGCGAACGAATTGCTTCCAAATGTTCTTCGAGTTCTACGATATCCCGCGGCACTTGAATATTTGCAAGATGAATACGCGCACCCGCTTCATCCATAACGTCTATTGCTTTATCGGGAAGATAACGGTCAGTAATGTACCGAGCGCTGAGGCGCACAGATTCTTCGATGGCTTTTTCCGTATAACGAACACCGTGATGCGCTTCGTATTTGTGTTTGACATTTTTTAAAATGTCTATCGTGTCATCTACGGTTGTTGGGTCCACCATAATTTTTTGAAATCGTCTATCAAGCGCGCCGTCTTTTTCGATATACTCGCGGTATTCATTCATTGTTGTAGCACCGATGCATTGTAAATCTCCACGTGCGAGCGCCGGCTTAAACATATTGCTTGCATCCAACGAACCCGATGCTCCTCCAGCACCAACGATCGTATGCAATTCATCAATAAATAAAATTACATCGCGGGATTTTTCAAGTTCGTTCATCACCGCTTTCATTCGTTCCTCAAATTGTCCGCGATACTTTGTTCCTGCAACAAGCGCCGCCAAATCAAGCGCTACGACACGTTTATTGTGCAGGACCCGCGATACTTTTTTCTCGATGATACGAAGCGCTAAACCTTCTGCGATTGCAGTTTTGCCAACTCCCGGTTCGCCAATCAACACAGGATTATTTTTCTTTCTTCTGCTCAATACTTGAGCAACGCGTTCAATTTCTTTTTCGCGTCCGATAATCGGGTCAAGTTTATCTTCACGAGCAAGTTTCGTTAAATCTCGTCCGAAAGCATCAAGAACCGGCGTTTTCGATTTTTCCTGTTTTTTTTCTTTTGAAGCAGGCGGCGAACTCGGTTTTCCTTGTAAAATATTATCAAGTTCAACACGAACCGTATCATAATGCACGTTGTACTGGTGAAGAATTTGTGCTGCAATGTTATCATCGTCGCGCAACAGTGAAAGAAGCAAATGTTCCGTTCCGATAACTTCTGATTTGTACAATTTGGCTTCGAGATACGTAATTTTTAAAACTTTTTCCGCTTGTTTCGTCAATGGAATATTACCGATGGTAAGAGTTCCTCCTCCCGTACGTACGGTATCTTCAATTGAACGTTTCAAGCGGTACAAATCCACACCGAGGTTGCGAAGTATTTTTACTGCAATTCCTTCGCCTTCTCGGACGATTCCAAGAAGAAGATGCTCTGTTCCGATATAATCGTGTCCAAGACGAAGGGCTTCTTCTCTGCTTAGTCGAATAACGTCTTGAACTCTGTTGGAAAAATTGCCTTCCATAGGCGTTGTTTCTTTCTGATTATTTTAAATTTGACGGGAAAATATAGACAAAAACACTTACTTTTTTAAAAGTAGGATAAGTATTATTTCGTTACTCTTCTTTTTTCTTCCCCTAACATCGTGTACACGTTTCTCATCGTTGTATCGTCGGGAACAAACGTAAGATAGATATTTGCAAACAACATCGCTTCATCTATTTTTTTGTTGCAAATGAGCATATTGATAAGTTGACCCATTGCCAAGGTGTTTTTCGGTTCAAGAGAAACTATTTTTGAAAAACAAGGTTCCGCATTTTTGCAGTCATTGAACATTTCATAATGAAGGATTTCCAAATTATATAAAGCCGTTCTGTTGTTGGAATTGCAGTGCAAAATAAGGAGTACAGTTTTTTTCTCGATGGAGGAAGAAGAAATGCTAATGCAAAAACAAACCAACCGATTTTTATTGAAAGAGGGAAAAATGCAAGCAGATGATTTCCCCAATTCCAAGATTGCGGAACAAATGCATTGATGAACGTTCCGACAACAAAACCAAGAACGCATCCGAAAAGATTTTTTTCAAAAAGTCGGAACGAGCGAAGAACGTTTTCATCTTTTTTCCCGATGAATTGCTGCCTCATATCATTGATGTACAACTCGTATCATACATTATTCATCTTGCTCGATTGCTTCGGATTCTTCCATCATTTCTGTTGTATCTCTTATTTCTTATTTTTTTTCTATCGCACTGTAACTATCGAGTGTTTCTGCAAGATGATAATCCTGAAACAAATTAAACGTTCTGATGATATACAACGTCAACCCACGCGATGCAATATTATTGTACGCTTCTTCGTCTTCATGTATATCTTCGGATGCGTTGAATTTATCAAGTATCGTTCCAAATTTATTTTTTCCGATTTCCAGTTTTTGTTTTGCTTTGCCGTCGTTGGAAGTTTTAAACAGCGTGCCGGAATTTGATGTAAGTATTTCAAGTAATCGCAGTAATTCCAGTTCGGAACGTAGAAATTCCCGAAGTTCCAATTGTTTGTTGTAACTCGGTTGTCGGTGAAGTTTTGAAAAGGAATATTCCATAATATGTTCGATTTCATCGGTGAGTTGTTGTCCGAATTTGATAATTTTGAACAACTGCGTTGCGCTTAAACGATACTCTTGCGCTATGGTTGCAAGTTCATCAATTTTTTCTGCGCTCACGTACACTCCTTCGGTGTTGGTGTTCATCAGAGAGTGAAGTTCACGAATACGTTTTGTTAAGTCTTCTTTTTCCTGTTGCTGCATACGAAAATCCTGAATGATAGATTGTATAAACACAGCGGCACCAACAATACTAACAACAATAAAAAACCATTTGAAATAATGCTTATGTTTTTCAAACCAATGCGGTTTGGGTTTGGGCGGTTCAACTTTGGGTGCCGGTTTGTTCCAGGATTTCGAACTATAAGTATTGTAATACGACATTAGTACAATATTTTTCTTGGTAACGAGAGAATGAAAAAAATTATTTTACCAGTAGCAATTTCTTCATTTCGTTGTAATGCAAGATTCCATTTTGCGAAATATCTATACGATAGAAATACACACCGCTGGTTAAATGGCTTGCATCAAACTCAACTTTGTGCATTCCTTTATCTATTTCTTCGTTGTTCAATAACGTTGCAACTTCTTTTCCAAGAACATCATAAACCTTTAATGTTACAACACTATTAACAATTACCTGATAACGAATAACAGTAACTGGATTAAACGGATTCGGATAATTTTGTGAAAGAACATACTTCAACGGAGTGCGTGTGTTTTCTGAAACATCCAATGGATTTTCAAACAATTGATAAAACCCGGGAACAAGATTTTCTACTTTCGAGGATGCGCCGGAAGTCCAGTAAATAATTACCGAATCAATGACCGATGAAGAACTGATTCCAAAAAGTTGAACAAAACTGTTTTGCGACATCAAACCGTTTCCGCATGAAATTTCGCGCATTTGTTGAACTCCGTTTGTGTACAACAATATTTTCGTTCCGATAGCGTTTTTGCCTGATGAACTTCCGATACATTGCAAACGAAGTGTGTTGTTTCCATTTGAAAAATTTTTGAAAAAGAAATTTACAGAACTTGCATTGCCCACAAACACATCGGGAAAACCATTGTTATCAAAATCCGTCACGCTCATTCCACGCGAATCTGCGAGTGAATAAATCCCCGCGCGTCCCGAAAATTCATTAAACGTTCCATTGCCGTTGTTTTTAAAAACTTTTGTCGGTCCATTTTTGGCAACAACTACATCGAGAAAACCATCAGCATTGAAATCAATCCACTGTGAAGAACTGTTCACGCCGTTACTCGAAATTCCGGAAAGAGAAGTTACATCGGAAAATGTTCCGTTACCGTTATTTTTGAAAAGTCGAATCAATTGCTGATTAACGATAAGCAAATCGTTGAATCCATCATTATTGAAATCGCCAAACGTTGCCGATTGTCCACTGGATATATTTGAAACTCCTGCGGCGTCGGTTCCATCAGTAAAAATTCCGTTGCCATGATTCAAGAATAATTTGCTCGGCTGATTATTTTTTGCAACAATATACACATCATTATCGCCGTCGTTATCAACATCGCTCCACGCGCACGAAATTCCATTCGCAGAAAAATTGATTCCGGAAATTCCTGTAACGTCTTCGTAGATGCCGTTGTTGTTCTTAAACACTTTCGTCGGCGCATTTGCGCAAACAACGATAACATCCATCCATCCATCACTATTGAAATCGGCAAATGATGCGGAACTTGATTTACTTGCAAATTCCAAAACGCTTGCTGTGTTGCGTGAAAACGTTCCATTCCCATTGTTATGAAACAGTTTATTCTTTCGCGTGTTACCAAGAATATTGGTCGTGAGCAAATACAAATCATCAAAACCATCGTTATCATAATCGGCAAAAATTCCTGCGCGATTGAGTTCCGCATCAAAAACTCCCGCACTGTTTGTAACATCGGTGAATGAATCATTTCCATTGTTCCGAAATAATTTGCTTCCGTTATTATTCGCAACAAAAATATCCGCGAATCCATCGTTGTTGAAATCCGCAGACGAAACACCGAACGCTTCACCTGCAGAATCGGTTACACCAAGATAATCCGCCCAATCTTCAAAGTTTTGAAACACGAACGATGTATCCCAAATTGTTGCATTACAAACAACGAGAGAATCTTGTTTGGTAATATGTGTAATCGCAATTCCGGTAACTTCATTTTGATAGTCTCGGGAATTCGGAAGCGTAAAACCATCGAAGATGAAATTCGGATTGTTTGCGCCGTTTCTTCCCGGAAACGGATCTCCAGCATTTCCGCGATTCAATCCGCGATTGAGTTCGCGTAAACCATCCGCTTGTTCAATATCTACTTTGTAATGGTTCGGATCGTTTTGACTGTTTCGATTATTATCCACGTGATATATCAGCAATCCACTTTCCAAAAGAAACGCATCGAATTTTTTTCGCTGACGATTTTCAACAATAATATATTCATTCCCCATTTCACCGTTTCGCCATAATTTATAACTGACAGGAAAATATGTTGCAGGCAGAATTTCTAGATTTATTTCCGTTGTAGAAATTACTGTCGGCGTAACCCACCCAAGTTGTTCTTTGCACCATGCGGACATTTGCGACGGAGTTTCTGAATGTCCTTGGTCTCCTCCGTACGCACCACTTGCCATCAAACACCATCCGCCAAGTCCTTCGCCTGAACCAGCGGGAGCATACAAATCGGGCAACCCAAAAATATGTCCTAACTCATGACAAAAAACTCCAATCGTTTCAATCGGTCCGCCCGTATTATTACTTCCCTGCATTTCCGGTTCAATCGCATACGGACCATCAACAATAACTTTTTTATTCCCGGGAAGTGTATCATTGGTTTCAAATACTTGACCGGAATAGTACACAAAACTAAACACGTGCGACCAAATATTATTCGCCCCCGCAGCAGCATCTGCGCCTGTGTGAATAATAATAAGAAACGGAATATGACCGTTTCCTTCCGCATCATAGTAGCGGATATACGGACGAAAATCAACGGCAGAATCTGCGGCGCTAAGTAATTCCCACGTAAATTGCGCACCGTCGCCGCCGTCAAGAATTTCCGAAAGTGTATGCGGAAGCGTGTACCATCCTTCGCATTTTCCGGTTAAGTGCATTTGTCCGTATGAAGTTTCTCTGTAAAAATCTGTAACTGTTCCCGTTGGATTTGGTCCGTCAAAAAGTTGCGATTGGAACTGCAAACGCGAATATGTTGGCGGTAAATCAAGATACGCACCCATTAACGCAGGCGCAAACACGGTGTCCGTAAGTATATTGGGATTTGCATACAAAGACGGGAATTGCTCCCGATGTAATTTTCGCTCACGGAATTTTTTTGCCCAATATCCTTCGCTGTATGTTCGCCGCATTGTTTGAAATTCTTTTTCGTAACGATGGGGAATTGTCCTTCCTTGTTTCACAGGAATTATCGAAAGCGAAATAGTGAGGAAGAAGAAATGGATGGGCAAAAAGAAAACAATTTTTTTTCCAACGTTCATATTCGTGTTTTGGTTTTGTTAAATTTTGTTGCGTGAAATTTCCGAAAAAATTTTTACTATACCAATAGGCATTGACAGAAACATTTACTAAATTTTGTTCCAAAAATTTGCAATTGTTTTCTTCATTTTACGAATCAGTGAACACATCCAGTTTTAAAAACAACACTCCGCAGCACGATGCCGCGCATATCTCCAACGAAACAGAACGCAAGTATATCATTGAACGCGTAGGACCGGCGCGCGTTGTGCAGTTATACGCCGACGGATTTGAAAATCTTTCATTGAAAGAAAAAATATTTTCGTATTATGTTTCCCGAGCAGCGCTTGCCGGACGCGACATCGCAATTGACCAACATCACAGCAATGCATTGGAAATTCGCGATATGTTGGAAAAAATTGTTACGTATTCCGATGGAATTGAAAACCGAATTCTCGAAAAAATTTTTACGTACTTAAAACTGTTTTGGCTCAACAACGGATTTTATGACAATCTCACATCGAAAAAAATCAATCCCGAATTTACTTTTGAAGCATTACGAGCGGCAGCAAAATTAGCGCAGAACAACGGCGCGAACATTATTTCCGACAACGAAGATATTGAAACGAAACTCTTTCGATTGAAGCGCGTCATTTTCAATATGGAATCGCAACCGATGCTTTGCAATAAAACTCCCGGCGAAGATTACATTAAAGGAAGCGCAGTGAATTATTACCGCGGCGATTTAGCATACGAAGAAGTGCGACGGTGGGCGGCATTGGGTTTTGAACGGCATCCGTTAAACTCAACGGTTGTCAAAGAACACGGAAGAATTACTGAACATATTTGGCGCGCCGGCGGCGAAGGTTTTCCTCCGGGAATGTACGCCAAAGAATTGCAGAACGTTATTTACTTTCTCGAACAAGCAATTCCGTTTGCAAGTTCGGAAAACCAAGTGAAGACTCTTCAACTGCTTGTCAAGTATTTTAAGACGGGCGAGCAAAATGATTTTCGTAATTACAACATTCAATGGATTAAAGATTCATCGAATGTTGATTTTATTATGGGTTTCATTGAAGTGTATCTTGACCCCTGCGGTAAAAAAGGAGAATGGGAGGCATCAGTTTTTTATACCGACCCCGAACTTACGTTGGTTATGGAACATCTTGCACATCTTGCACATTATTTTGAAACAAAAATGCCGTGGGCAAACGAATATAAAAAACATATCCTGCATCCTCCGATTGCGAAAGTTATCAATGTTATTGTGGAAACGGGAGGCACGGGACCTATTTCACCGATTGGAATCAATCTTCCAAATGAACAGGCGTTGCGACAACAATTTGGCTCGAAAAGTATTTTGCTGCGCAATGTTGCCGACGCGTACGAACAATCCAGCGGAAAAGATTTGTTAGTGGAATTTGCGTGGGATGACGAAGAAATTTTCAACCATGAAAAATATGGGACGAAAGCGGATAATCTCCACACTGCATTACACGAAATTATCGGACACGGTTCCGGAAAAGTAAGCACGCACCTCATTGGCGACCCTGCGAATTATCTTCCCGGGTATTACAATACATTAGAAGAAGCGCGCGCAGATTTAATTGCGTTGTGGTGCGTCTTTGATACGAAACTTATTGAAACAGGTATTGCCGAAAATATCTTTGAACTGAAAAAAATCGCTGAGACAATGTTCCAGCAAGCAGTACGGGTTGCGTTAACTCAGTTGCGAAGAATCGGCGATTCGGAACACTTGGAAGAAGACCATATGAAAAACCGCCAACTTATTGTGCATTACTTGATGGAAGATTTTCGCGCAGTTCGTAAAGTTTCACGCAACGGAAAAACATACTACCGTATTATGGATTTCGAACGCGCACATTCCGCAGTCGGACGATTACTTGCCGAAGTAATGCGAATAAAAGCGGAAGGAGATTTGAAAGCCGCTAAAAACCTCATTGATACTTACGGTTTGAAAGTCGATAAAGAACTGAGAATCGAAGTTCAGGAACGCGTGAAAAAACTCGACGCGCCTGCTTACACGGGATTCGTGCAACCAAGTTTGGAACTGGTCAAAAATTCTTCTGGAGAAATTATTGATGTGAACGTAACGTATCCCCTAGATTTGAAAACACAAATGTTCGAGTATTCACAACTTTCAAAACAAGAAACACCCGTTGAGAAAAAACCTCATACACGCTCATCACGTTTTGCGCATATTACGCTTTCATAAAGAATTAACTATGGAGAAAATAAAATTACCTATGGAAACACCAAAGAACAAAACCCAAATACAAACAACATTCCAGTTCTAAAATCCCAACGAAAAGACTTGTATGGATATTTGCTGAATTCGGTTTTGGAATTTTTTCTTCAACGATATTTGTCGCGTACCATCAGTAATTAATAGAAGACTTTGTCGCTTTGCTCTTTGCAATGACATTCTCCCTACCTTTTGCAAAGACTTCTAATATTCACTCCCGCTCACACGTTCTATCTTCGCACCTAAATGCACTAATTTTTTTTCTATTGTCTCATATCCTCTATCGAGATGATACACGCGCAGCACTTCCGTTATCCCTTTTGCAACAAGTCCTCCAAGAATTAACGACGCTGACGCGCGCAAATCCGTTGACATTACTTTTGCTCCTTTCAATGTTCGCACACCTTTCACAATCGCAGTATTTTCTCTCAACGTAATATCTGCTCCAAGACGAATAAGTTCCGGAACGTGTTTAAATCGGTCGAGATAAATTGTATCTTCAACCAATGATGTTCCGTTTGCTTTCGCCATTAACGCAATCCACTGCGCCTGAACATCCGTTGGAAATCCCGGGAACGGCGCTGTTGTTACATTCACCGGAGAGATGATTCCATCGGAAGAAATTTTCACAGAATTGTTATGAATTTCCATCTGCGTTCCGCATTCTTCAATTTTGCTTAATACGGAAGTGAGATGCTCAGGAATAACCTTGTGCAGTATGACATTTCCGCCGGTTAATGCAACAGCACAGAGAAACGTCGCCGCCTCAATTCTATCGGGAATAACTTCAAATGATGTTGGCGCAAGTTCGTCCACGCCTATGATTTCGAGATGTGATGTACCGATGCCGTTGATGCGCGCACCCATTTTCAAAAGAAAATCCGCAAGCGTTATTATTTCCGGTTCAGTCGCGGCATTCTCAATAATTGTTGTCCCTTTCGCCAGTGTTGCCGCCATCATTATATTTCCCGTTGCGCCAACGCTCGATACATCGAATACCATTCTCGTTCCCTGCAATCGTTTTGCTTTCGCAACGATGTAACCGTTTTCCAAATCAATTTCTGCGCCAAGGTTTTTCAACCCTTCAATATGTAAATTCACTGGACGCGGACCCCACGCGCATCCTCCAGGAAGTGAAACTTTTGCATATCCGTATCGCGAAAGCAACGGACCGAGTACATAAATCGAAGCGCGCATTTTCTTCACGTGTTCGTAGGGCGCTTCGTAAGTATTCACGTGTGATGTATCGAGCGTTAGTTTGTTCTGTTTTTGCGTAGATGCTCCTCCCATTGTTTGAAGAAGTTTTCGCATTGTTGAAATATCACCGAGTTGAGGAGCGTTCGAAAAGTTGTATGTTCCTTGTGCAAGCAGTGTTGCTGGCATTAAAGCAAGCAAAGCATTTTTCGCTCCACTGATGGTAACTTCTCCGTTCAACTGTTCGCCGCCATGAATGATAAATTTGTCCATAGAATTTCTTTATTTATACATCTTAAAATTTGACAACTGTATGATCTCAGAATCATTCCATTCCTGCGGTTGCCAACTGCGTACATAGATTTGCGGATTCTTCTGTAAAAAATCTACGAGCAAAAAAAGATGTCCTTCATCTGCGTAGGTATTCGATTGATACTGTTGCCGCATACTGATTCCGTACACACCGTGTTCATCATTCTTCCGATGGATTTGGAACGAAGAAAACTTCAATGCAATATCGTTGGCATTCTTAAAATTGTTCCTCACATTTTTTAAGTATTGTTCCTTCGTGTATTGCAAAGAAGTTCCGCTTTTCCGACTATGCGCATTTGTGTGAGTTCTTGTGCAAAGAGAACAGTATTTTGAAAAATGCATACCGCCATCCAAAGGAAGAAATATTTCATCGTTAAGTAAATGTGGTAACAAAAAACGGGATGAAGTTACAAAAAAAAATTTTTGTCGGGAAAGATGGGATTTTTTTTCCATTTATTTTTTTTCTCCTTCCAAAATTTTTCCTATATACAACCTGTTTTTTTTCACAACTTCACATACTATTATGAAACTGAAATTTCTTTTCGTTGTTCTTGTTGTAACAAGTTCTTTTCGCGATGTTGTCGTTGCGCAATCGCAGGAAAAAATTGATACAGCGGTTATTTCCAAAATCAAAGATGAGGGGATGAACCGTTCGCAAGTAATGGAACTGCTCAGTTATCTTACAGACATTTACGGTCCTCGCCTCACCGGTTCTCCCGAATATAACAAAGCGGCACAATGGGCAAAAGAAAAACTCACTTCCATGGGAATAGAAAATGCGCATCTCGAAGCGTGGGGTCCGTTTGGTCGCGGATGGACACTGAAAAAATTTTCCCTTTCGATGCTCGAACCAAAAACGCTTCCACTCATTGCATACCCGAAAGCGTGGAGCCCTGCAACCCAAGGAACGATTTCCGGTGATGTTCTTTATCTCGACGCAGCAATAGACAGCACATTTGAACATTACAAAGGAAAATTACAAGGAAAATTTGTCTTGTTCAGCGATGCACGCAGCATCAAAGCGCATTTTGAAGCGGAAGCATCGCGCGAAACGGATTCGAGTTTGCTCGCGCTTGCAAATGCCGATATGCCGCAACAAAGCCAACGCAGATTTGAACAAACTCCGGAACAAAAACTTCGCGCGCGCTATAATTTCAACAAATGGAAAATGTGTATCGAAGAAGGCGCGCTTGCGGTGTTGGAATCCAATCGCGGCGACGGCGGCAACATCTTTGTGCAAGGCGCAAATGTTCCCAATCATCCTGATACGCCTTCCACGCGTTCCCTACGCGTGTACAGTGAAAAAGCAAAAACACTTCCGCAAGTTGTTCTTTCTGCGGAACAGTACAACCGCATTCTTCGAATGATAAAAAAAGGTGAACGCGTGAGATTGGAATTGAATCTTGACGTCGCTTTTACCAAAGAAGATTCTTCCTACAACATTATTGGAGAAATTCCCGGAACAGATTTACAAAATGAAATCGTTATGCTTGGCGCGCATTTCGATTCGTGGCACGGAGGTACCGGCGCAACCGACAATGCAACCGGTTCTGCAGTTTGTATGGAAGCAATGCGAATTTTAAAAACGTTAGATGTGAAACCGCGAAGAACCATTCGACTTGGTTTATGGGGAGGTGAAGAACAAGGACTTCTGGGTTCGCAAGCGTACGTGAAAAAACATTTCGGAACAAAATTCAACGACTCAACGGGAAAAGAAGTAACATCATTGTTTGAACAAAAAACGACTGTGCAGTTGAAACCCGATGCGGAAAAATTTTCTGTGTACTTCAATAACGATAACGGAAGTGGAAAAGTGCGCGGCGTGTATATGCAAGGAAACGAAGCAACTCGACCGATTTTCCGTGAATGGTTAAAACCGTTTTATTCGATGGAGGCATCCACACTCACGCTTTCGAACACAGGAGGAACAGACCACTTATCGTTCGATGCCATTGGACTTCCTGGATTTCAATTTATTCAGGATGAACTTGAGTATTTTACGCGAACACACCACTCGACAATGGATGTGTTCGAACGTGTGCAGGAAGAAGATTTGAAACAAGCGTCCATTGTCATGGCAGCATTTGTGTATAATGCGGCAATGCGCGATAATAAATTTCCGCGTAAAGCGTTTCCGATTTCAAAACCGCAAGGAAGCAATTAATTTTTTTCTCGTGTTCGATTCTGAAATACGAACCGAACACGATATAGATACCACTTGCAACAACTCTTTAAAAACTTTTCATTTCTCACGCTCGCAGATATTGGAAGCCGCGTGTTCGGATTTTTTGCAACGGTGTATCTTGCACAAACACTCGGCGTCGAAAAGTTTGGCATATTGAACATCGGATTTGCATTTCTTTCATACGGAACACTTGCCATCAATCCCGGTATTCAACTGTTTGCAACGCGCGAAGTAACGCAACACAGAAACAATCTTAGCGAATTTGTGAACGACATCCTTTCATTACGTATTATTCTTTCTGTTGCTGCAATGGTTATGGTATTTTTCATTTCGTACATTTTTTTCCCAATCGAAATTGTACCACTTGTTGCTCTTTTTTCACTCTCACTGTTTCCTGTTGCGCTGTTACTCGAATGGTTTTTTCAGGCGAAAGAACAAATTGCGCTTATCAGCATCAGCAGAATAATCTCGCAGGCAACGTATCTGATCTTAGTAGTATATCTTGTTTCAACTGCTGAAAAAATTTCGTTTGCCGCTGTTGCGTGGTTTGTATCATCAGTTGTTGCGGCGTCCATATTATTCATTCCGTATCGGAGAAAACATTCTTCGTTCACCTTTCGGTGGAACTTCTTTTCTCTGTTTCAAAAAAACGGAAGAGGAAACGAAATTCTTCGCAATGCATTTCCCATTGGATTCGGAACATGGCTTGCTCAAATAGGAGTGAATTTTCCTCCGCTGGCAATAGCGTATATTCTTTCCGAAAAAGAAGTCGGTTTTTTTTCTGCCGCTTTCAAAATCGTCTTTCTGTTTTTACTTTTTGACCGCGTGTTTTTTTTCCTGTTTTATCCCGTCATCATCAAAACATATCACGAATCGGAAGAGAAACTGAAACGCACGCTTTCACTTTCGCTGAAAATTATCATCACTCTTTTAGTTCCAATCTGTTTCGGCGTAATGTTTCTCTCGCAAAAAATAATTTATTTCATTTACGGAAATGGTTTCGAAAACGCCGCGCCGTTGTTGCAGATTTTAATTTGGTTCGTCTTGTTCACCGTGATGCACAGTGTGTTTGCCGTGGGTTTTATCAGCATCGGAAAAGAAACACTGTTTTCGAAAATAATGCTCGTCGGAACAATCGTGCAAATTGCGCTCATTATTGCTGGAACGTTACTGTTTTCAACGAATGGTTCCGCATTGGGATTCGTAACGGGAGAATTATGTTCGATGAGTTTGATGATGGTCCAATTCAGAAAAGTAATTCGGGTCGAATGTTTTCGTTTTTTTCTTCGTCCGATTATTGCGGCGGTAGTGATGGTGCTGATTCTTTTTGCAACTAACGAACGATTTCTTTTTGAACAAATTGCTTATGGCATCATTGCATTTTCATTTGTACTTACGCTTGTTCAAGGAGTACGAAAAGAAGATCTTGAAGCAGTGAAACATAGTTTTTAAACGAATGAATATCCACGTCGGTTTAATGCGCTCACATCTTGGATGGGAAACGTTGCTTTCTCAAGAAGGAGTTTCGTATTCGCTCGTCGAACAAAAAAAACTTCACGGCAATTGGTATTCTGCCGTTGTTCTAAATGCGAATACAGAAAAAAAAGAAAACGATGCGTTACGGAAGTATCTCAAGAACGGCGGCGCAATTCTTACATCTGCAAGTTTTTTTTCAAACGTTTTTCCTTCAAAAACCGTGTCAAAAAAAATTTCGTATCTGCTTCCGGAGTTTCCATCGTGCTTCTCAAAAAATTCTTTAATCGATGTTTGGACATTCGGAAATGTGCTTTCGCTTGCAAACTCGCTTCCGACCAACCGAAAATCGTTTTCGACATTTTGCGGTGAATTATACGGAGGAACGGTTGTGTGCTTTCCGTTTGATGCCGGCGCACTTATCGAGCGAACAGAGGCAAAACGAAAATATTGTTACGCAGCAACAACGCGCCTTCCTGCAGAAAAAGTTTCTGTTGTATCCAAAGGAGAAGTGCGAAAACTTGTTGCATCCGCTCTTGAATACGTTCACCATCAACGCAATATTCCGTACATCCATCTCTGGTATTATCCGAACGCGCAAAAAAATATTTTTTCCTTCCGCATTGATTCGGATTACGGAACAGAGGCAGAAATTTTTTCTCTCTACGAACGTCTTCGGGAACACCACATTCGCGCAACGTGGTTTCTCGACGTAAAAAGTCATCAGAACTTTCTCCGGCGTTTTCAGGAATTGGAACATCAGGAACTGAGTTTGCATTGTTACGAACATCAAACGTACGACGCATATCAACGAAACAAAACAAACATCAAACACGGAATAACATTATTAACTGCAGAAGGAATTTTTCCGAAAGGATTTGCTTCACCGTTCGGCGAATGGAACAACGGAATGCAGCGAGCAGTCGAAGAATTTGGCTTTGAATATTCATCGGAGTTTTCATTCGATTACGATAATTTCCCGTCGTTTTCAATGCGGGGAAAACAGTTCGGAACATCGTTGCAAATTCCTATTCATCCGATTTGCAACGGAAGTTTGCGTTCTGCGCGAATGAAAGAAACGGAAATGTTCGCGTATTATGAATCGTGCATTGCTAAAAAAATGATTTGCAACGAACCATTGTTTTTCTATCATCATCCGAACGATGCACATTTCAATGTGTGGGAAAAAATTTTTGCGCAAATTGCTCATCACAACATTACCCAATACACGTTTTCTGAATTTGCTCATTGGTGGAAACAGCGCTTGCGAAACGGAGCAATGTTTTCGACGGAAAACAATATCCCCACGATAGAAAAAGGAGTGCTGTATCTTCCGAAGTTTGAAAAGGAAATCGCACTTCGCATTTCGTTACCAAACAAAAATGAAGCGCTTCTCACTTCTCAACAGATGCAAAACGAAATACATCTTGCATCGCTCGATGTTACTCCCGCGCAATCTTTGCAAACATCTGATGAGATTCTGCGAACACGAAAATTTTCTCCGCGCTTATGGAATCAAAAAGTGCGAATTTATTTGCGAAAGAAACTGCGATGAATATTCTATTTGCAATAAACCTTATCGGCGCAACTTCCGGCGGAGGATTATTTTTGCAAGCGAAAAATACTGCAAAATACTTAACGGAGCGCGGAGTATCTATTACGTTCCATCAACCTTGGGAACGAATTGATTTCAAAACTATTGATGCTGTGCATATTTTCGGTGCGGGGCTCGGAACGTATCACTTTGCGCGTGAACTGTTCGCAAGAAAAATCCCTGTGTTTCTTTCACCAGTTTTTTTCTCGACGCATTCCGCTTACCAGTTGCAACACGGAATTCATTTGCAAAATATTTTTCGAAAAGTGATTTCAGGAACGTTTACCGATTTTGGAATGACTGCAGAAATGTGTAAACGCGCAACGGCTATTTTCCCGAATTCCAACGCAGAAGCGCAATTACTGAAAGAAGCGTTCGGCATTGACGAAAAAAAAATTTCTATTATTCCCAATGGTGTTGATGAGCGATTTTATTTTGCAACGTCCGATGAATTTGTAAAAACATACGGACAAGAAAATTTTGTACTGAACGTCGGTTATTGGGGAGAACGAAAAAATACTTTGCGTTTAATTTGCGCATTGAAAAAACTCGATATTCCCTCGGTGCTTATCGGAAGAATTTCTGGAGACGAGTATGCAAAAGAATGTATAAAAAAAATTGCCGATGCGAGAAATATTACGGTGAGAGAAGAAATACGAAACGATTCATCATTGCTTGCCTCTGCGTATTCCGCGGCAAGTGTTTTCGTGTTGCCATCGTTATTTGAAACGCCGGGAATTTCTGCGCTTGAAGCGGGACTTGCAGGAACAAACGTCGCAATTACAAGCGTAGGAGGAACGAAAGAATATTTTCAATCTTTTGCTGAATACCTTGAACCGACATCTGAAACTTCCATCGAAACGGCTATTCTAAAATCTTTTTCTTTACAAAAAAATAATACGCTCCGCGAACACCTACGAAAATATTTTTTGTGGAACGTTGTAGCAGAAAAAACAGAAGCAGCGTACGTTTTGTATTTGCAATAAAAAATCCCACGCACTTTTTTAGAATGTGTGGGATTCGTTTTTGATATTCGGGAGTTGTTGATTACTTCAACAACAACAATTTCTTCACACTCACAAAATGTTTCTCTTCGCTTTGTGCAGTGAGACGATAAAAATACATTCCGCTCGAAAGCGTGCTTGCATCAAACTGAACTTCGTGCATTCCTTCTTCAAGTAGTTCATTGTTCAAAAGTGTTGCGACTTCCTGCCCGAGAACATTGTAAA
>VGWC01000044.1 GCA_016873775.1 Ignavibacteria bacterium
AATACACGGCGCAGTTTCAATGCCGATATTTCAATCGTCAACGTTTGAATATGCTGGCGAAAAAACTTACGATGATGTGCGCTATATACGACTGAATAACACACCGAATCATATTGTGTTGCACAAAAAATTAGCCGCGCTCGAAAATGCGGAATCCGCGCTTGTTACTGCCAGCGGAATGGCGGCGATTTCTACTGCGTTGCTTTCTGTTTTGCAATGCGGCGACCATCTGCTTGTGCAAAATTGCTTGTACGGAGGAACGCATACTTTTATCACGCGCGATTTTTCTTCGTATGGAATATCGTTCGATTTCATCAACGAAGGCGATGGAAATGAATGGAAAAAGAAATTGCGTTCAAACACAAAAGCAATTTATGTGGAAGCAATTTCAAATCCGTTGATGCAGGTTTTCAACTTGCAGGACGTTGTACGTTTTGCACAAGAACATCAACTTGTTTCGCTCATAGATAATACCTTCGCAACTCCCGTCAATTTTCGTCCTGCAGAATTAGGATTTGATTTGTCGTTGCATAGTTGCACAAAATATATGAACGGACACACGGATATTGTTGCAGGAGCCGTAATAGGAAAGAAAGAACTTATTCAAACAATTACTCATCGCCTCAATCATCTTGGCGGCTCGCTGGATCCACACGCTGCATTTCTTTTACATCGCGGATTGAAAACTCTTGCGCTTCGTGTTCGTTTTCAAAATGAAAGCGCGTTACGCGTGGCGCAATTTCTTGAACAGCATCCAAAAATTTCAAACGTAAATTATCCGGGACTCGTTTCAAACGCACAACATTTGCGGGCAAAAGATTTATTCGACGGTTTCGGTGGAATGTTGAGTTTCGAACTCCGCGGAAATGTGAGCGACGCAGAACATTTCATAAAGAATGTTACTCTCCCGATAGTTGCACCAAGTCTCGGCGGTGTTGAAACGTTAATCACACGTCCCGTTACTACATCGCACGCTGGAATGTCAAAAGAAGAACGTGACAAACTTGGAATTACCGACACGTTGATTCGCATTTCCATCGGGATCGAAGCAACGGAAGATTTGCTCGAAGATTTTGAAAACGCATTGAAATTCGTGTAAGTATCATTTTGTGTTCACGTCTTCAATAAAAAAACTTCGTGCTTTTTTTTTCACCGCAACCGCGATAAGGAGTGTAAAGAAATTCATTTCATATTCTTCCTCAATTTATTTCATCATTTATAATGAAACTTAATATCTTTTTTCTCATCTTCTTTCTTTCTTCCATCACTTTTTCGCAGGAATCAACTATTGATTTCACGCTAAAGAATATTGAAAACGAAGACATCATTTTCAGCGAACATCTTGGCAATGGTCCTATCTACATCAGTTTTTGGGCATTATGGTGCGAGCCGTGCAAAGCGGAAATGAAAATTCTGCAAAAACTTTTCGAAAAATACCATACTGACGGACTCACCGTTTTCGCAATCAATCGCGACACACCGAAAAGTCTTGCAAAAGTAAAAGCGTATGTTTCTTCGCAGGAATATTCCGTTCCGATATTACTTGACCCGAATGCGGAAGTATTTGAAAAACTCAACGGGCAAGCGATTCCGTATTCCGTTTTACTCGATGCGAAAGGAAATATCGTCAAAACACGTACAGGATTTTTGCCCGGCAATGAAAAAAATATTGAAGACGACATTGTGAAATTACTTCCCGAAAAAAAATCACTGAACGACGAGGATTCGCATTGAAATATTTTTTCTCCAGAATTATTCTTGCGTTTTTTTTCGCAACAACTTTTTCATTCGCACAAAATATTACGACTTCCGTATCCAACGCGCTTCGATACGGAACGGGAAAAGAAAACGTCGGCGAAGCGGGACAATTTGAAATAACGAAAGAATATCTCGACAACATTTCAGACGTGCGATTGTTTGCATCAAATTTCACTCTTGGGTTTCGTTTGGAAATGAGCAATCCTCCGGAGTTTGGAATTCCGTTCCGCGGACTAAGAAAAAAATACATTGAGTTTCAAAAAGAAAATTTCAGTGTGCGCGCAGGCGATTCGTACGCATTATTCGGAAGAGGACTCACGCTGAATTTATTTGAAAACCGTACGCTCGCATTTGATAACAGCGTTGAAGGAATCCGCGCAACCTATCGAAAAAAAAATTTTTCCGCTGCCATTCTTGGCGGCGACATTCATTTTGTTGAACCAAGCACGATTCTCATTCCTCCGTTGCGAAAAGAAAATTATCAGTTGCGCGCTGCAACAACGGAAGTGAATATCCTCAAACAATTTTCTTTGGGAACAAGTTACACGTGGGCAAAAGGATTTCTTCCGACATTTATTCCTGAAATCAATGATACAATTATTGCAAATATTCCGGAAGTTTTCGCATCATTACGGTTTCCGTTTGCCGATGCATTTGTTTCATTCGCTGAAAAAAAGACGCGCATTGGAAATGTTGATAGTGCCGTTGGAAGCGCATTGTATCTTGCGTTTTCACATTCGGGAAAACAATATGGCATTACGATGGAATACAAAAATTATCACTTCGATATTGTGCATCCTTTCAATCCAAGTTTTTCCAACATATTTCGACCGACGCGGATGCTGCCGTTTCAAAATCCGCCGACCGTACATAAAGAACACTCGCTCACGCTACTCACGCGGTATCCGCATTTGGTCAATTTCAACGATGAAGTTGGGTTGCAACTTGATGGATTTTTTGCATTGAACTCAACAGTAACGCTCAATGGAAATTTTTCGATGGCAAGCAAACATTCTGCATACGAAATCAACTGGAATAATTTTCAGTTGAAAAAATTATCGCGCGGAAAATCGTGGCTTCCTTCGCTTGCAAAAGAACGCTCGCCGTTTTGGGAATTGTATTTCGATGTAGATTATTTTTTCAAGGGAGAAGACTCGTACGTAAAAATCGGCTACGACCGACGCAACGAAATCGTGTACGAAATTTTTGCCGTTGAACACGAACAATATCAACGCATCACCGTTGTTCCGTTCATTGTTCAATATACTTTTGATGAGATTTGGAGTACAAAAATTTCTTCCGAACAACAATGGCTGAATAAATTTCCGACAAAGAAACGCTACTTCACGCAACTCATTTCGATGCAGATTTCCCGCTCGCCGGATATTTCATTCGGATTCCGTTATGAATTTACCAATAGTCCCAACGAGCCAATGAAAAAAAAGAACTGGCTCGTGTTCGAATGTGGTTATCGCATCGGAACAAGTCATACATTAACGTTTGCGTACGGAAGCGAACGCGGAGGTCAAGTATGTTCCAACGGAATTTGCAGAACTGTGAATCCTTTCAACGGCGCACGCTTCTCGATGGCAAGCCATTTTTAAGTTGCACAATTGGTTCGGCAGAATTGCTTATGCTTTGATTGCCGATGTCGTATTGTTCTCTTCAGGAATTATTCCCAATTTTTCTTTTGAAAAATTTTAGGAGAGTTGATATGCTTAAAATTCTGTATCGTTGATGCGAACGGCAATGAACACTTTTTCTTTTCCCTCATTGATACTAACACAACAAGCGGCGCGTATTTTTACAAACTTCCTACAAACGTATTTTCTTAAACGAGAAAAATGATATTATCGAAATAATTGATGCCAAAAATTTTTTCATTCTTTTCTTGCAATTCTCAAAAAAACTTCGCATTTTTGGCTCAAGTTATTAGACACACTATGGACTTTCAACTCAAACATTATTCTGTTGTACTGCTAAACTGTATGAATTCATATTGGCGGCAATTGTTTTGTACTAGTATTCTTGGTGTGGAAAAAAGCGTAACATAGTAACCAACAACTATTGTCAGGCCCTTCTTGCAAAAAACCAAGAAGGGTTTTTTTGTTTTCTTCACGTTTAAAATGAACTTTGGACAATTTCAAAACCTCGCACGACAATGCAACGTCATTCCGCTCGTGAAAACAATTCTTGCGGATATGTTCACGCCTGTTTCCGTGTACTCACGAGTGCGAGAAGAAAGTTCATCGTCGTTTCTTTTTGAAAGTGTCGAAGGAAATGAAAAGATTGGGCGATACTCGTTTATCGGCATTCAACCTCGTGTAACAATTCAATCTAGAAATGGAGAAACAGAAATTCTTTTCTCGAACAGAAAGAGAAAAATGCGAGAAAATTTTTTCGTTGCGTTGGAAGAATTGTTGGGAATGTATTCTTTCCCAAAAGAAGAAAATAAATTATTGCCGCGATTCAAAGGAGGATTTGTGGGATTCATCGGTTACGATATGATTCGTTTCATTGAAACATTGCCAAGGAAATTCGACGACGAGAAATCGCTCGATGCGAGTTTAAGTCTGTTTGCATTCATTCTTGCATTCGATCACGTTACTCAGCAGTTGCATATCATTCATAATGTTCTTCTCGATTCTTCGCTTTCGCTTCATCATCAGTTTTCGGAAGGAATGAAATTGCTATCAGAGATGGAAGAAAAAATTTTTCGGAATGAATTTCCGGCAATACAGAAGAAACGATTTTCTGCAAACATCAGAGAAATGACTTCCAATGCTTCAAAAAAAGAGTTTGAAGAAAATGTGATGCGCGCGAAAGAATATATTTTCTCCGGTGATGTATTTCAAGTCGTGTTGTCGCAGCGCTTTGAAATTCTCTACGAAGGAGATACGCTTCAAATGTATCGTGCGTTGCGTGTTATAAATCCATCGCCATATTTATATTTTCTTGATTTTGGAAATGAAAAAATAATCGGCTCATCGCCGGAAATTTTGGTGCGAACAGAAAGCGGAATTGCAGAAACGTATCCGATTGCGGGAACACGTCCACGCGGGAACAATGATGACGACGACAAACGCATAGAAGAAGAATTACTCGCCGATGAAAAAGAAGACGCAGAACACATTATGCTTGTGGATTTGGGAAGAAATGATTTAGGAAAAGTGTGCGAGAAAAATTCCGTGAACGTTGAGCGAATGAAATTTATTGTTCGGTATTCGCACGTAATGCACATCGCATCAAAAGTTGTCGGAAAAATTTCAACAGGAAAATCATCGCTCGATGTGTTCAAAGCAACGTTTCCCGCGGGAACAGTAAGTGGAGCGCCAAAAGTTCGCGCGATGGAAATTATTGACGAACTGGAAACGACAAAACGCGGAATGTATGCCGGCGCGGTTGGGTATTTCGATTTTTCCGGAACGATGGATGTGTGCATTGCGATTCGAACAATTTTTGCAACGAAGCAAAAATTATTCATTCAAGCGGGGGCGGGAATTGTCGCCGACTCAATTCCCGAACAGGAATTTTTTGAAAGCGTGAATAAAGCGAAAGCGTTAATTAAAGCGATTGAACTTGCGAATGATATCACTTGAAATTATTGTGATTATTAAAATGAAATTACAATTCGCAATTGGAAATTGAAAATTGAAAATGATTCTTATAATAGACAACTACGATTCTTTCACGTACAATCTTGTGCAATTAATAGCGCAACACACTGATGAGTATGAAGTTTTTCGTAACGATAATATTTCTGTCGATGAAATTACAAACAAAAATCCGCGAGGAATTTTGATTTCACCGGGACCGAAACGTCCCGAAGATGCCGGAATTTGTGTTGAACTTATTCGGAAATTAGGAAACGAAATTCCAATCTTCGGTGTGTGTCTTGGTTTGCAAGCTATTGGTTTTGCGTTCGGCGGAAACATTATTCGCGCAAAAGAATTATTGCACGGAAAAACGTCGCTCATTCATCACGATGGAAAAACAATTTTTGAAAACATTCCCAATCCATTTGTTGCAACGCGTTATCATTCGCTTGCGATAGATGAAAAAAGTTTTCCGCGTGAATTAGAAATTTCCGCAAGAACAAACGACGGAACAATAATGGCATCGCGGCATAAAACATTGCCTATCGAAGGCGTACAATTTCATCCCGAATCTATTTTGACGATTGAAGGACCGAAAATAATTTCCAACTGGATGAAATTCGTGAATCGTTAATTGTGAATTTCTATACGTCGCCCTTAAACACAACAACTTGCAACTTGTAACTCGTAACTCGAAACTATCGTATGAAAGAGTTTATCAAAAAAGTTAGCGACGGAAACAATTTGTCGCGTGAAGAAGCGCAACAAGCAATGCTCGCAATAATGAACGGCGAGGCAACGGAATCACAAATTGCGGCGTTGTGTATTGCAGAAAAAATGAAAGGCGAAACTACGGATGAACTTCTCGGCTTTGTCGAAGTGATGCGTGAAAAGTCGCTGAAAATTTTTTGCGATGCAGAAAACACGATTGATATGTGCGGAACCGGTGGCGATTCGAGCGGAACGTTCAACATATCTACTGTTGCATCATTTGTTGTTGCAGGTTGCGGAATTCCTGTCGCGAAACATGGCAATCGCTCTGTTTCAAGTTTATCTGGAAGTGCGGATGTGTTGAAAGAACTCGGCGTGAACATTGCGCTTTCACCGGAACAATGTGAGCAATGTTTGAACGAAATCGGTATTGCATTTCTCTTTGCGCCTACGTTTCATCCCACAATGAAGCACGCCGCAAAACCACGCAGTGAACTCGGAATGAAAACGTTTTTCAATATGCTCGGACCAATGGCAAATCCGGCAAATGTTCAACGCCAAGTTGTTGGAACGTTTTCAATTTCCGCTGCATACAAAATTGCGGAAACGTTTTCCAAACTCAACGCGAAAAAAGTTTGTGTCGTTCACGCAAGCGATGGACTCGATGAGGTTTCGCTGACGTCGGAAACAATGATTGGAGAAGTGAACAATGGAAAAATTTCAGAATGGAAATTTCATCCGCGTGAAGTTGGATATGCAACATGTTCGCTGGAAGAGTTGAAAGGAAATTCCGCAAAAGAAAATGCAGAAATCGCGTCGCGAATTTTGAATGGAGAAAAAAGTTCAGCCAGAAATATTGTTGTATTGAATGCGGCGTTTGGATTGTACGTTGCAGAAAAAGTAAAAACGATTCACGAGGGAATATTTCTTGCCGAACAATCCGTTGATTCTGGGAATGCGATGGAGAAGTTGAATGAGTTGATAAAACTTTCGATAAGTTAATGCTAACCAGTTTGTCATTCCCGCGCAAGCGGGAATCAAAAGTGTTTTGATTTTGGATTTCCACTTACGTGGGAATGACATTTAATAATGATTACAATTCTTGATGAAATAGTTTCGAATAAAAAAGAAGAAGTGCGGCGACGAAAACAGCGCGGGATTTCCGAATTGAAAGAACGCGAAATGTTTTTTCGAGCAACGCTTTCACTTCGTTCTGCATTAGAAAAAACGACATTGCCGATTGGAGTGATTGCCGAAGTAAAAAGAAAATCTCCCTCTGCGGGAATTATTCGTGAAGATTTTTCGAGTGAACAAATTGCAAAAGAGTATGAAGAATATTTTGCTTCGGCGATTTCAGTTTTAACAGATGAAAAATATTTTGGAGGTTCGTTGAATGATTTGGAAAAGGTTCGCAACGCTGTTCAACTTCCATTGTTGCGAAAAGATTTTATAATTGATGAAGTGCAAATCTACGAAGCGAAGTCATTCGGTACAGACACAGTGTTATTGATTGCAGATATACTTTCCAAAATGCAGTTGGAAGAATTATTTCTTTCCGCAAAAGAATTAGGAATAGAATCGCTTGTAGAAATTTATGAGCCGAATTCTCTTGATAAAATAAATTTCGATGAAATAAAACTACTTGGAATCAACAATCGCAATTTGAAAACAATGGAAGTGGATTTAAAACACACGAAAGACTTAATCCCATTAATACCGAGTGAAACTGTTATTGTAAGTGAAAGTGGAATAAAAACTTCGGAAGATATTGTACGATTGAAAAGCTTTGGTGCAAAAGGAATTTTAATCGGTGAAACATTGATGAAAGAGAAATCGCCGGGAAAAGCGTTAAAAGAATTGATGAAAAGATGTGCGATATGAGATATGGGATTTGAGTTTTGAGTTTTGATAAAAATAAAATGACGAATGAGCCAGCAAACGAAAAAACGAGAAAACCATTCGTAAAAATCTGCGGCATTACAAATATCGAAGATGCAATGTTTTGTGCAGAGCTTGGCGCGAATTATTTGGGATTTATTTTTTACGAAAAATCTCCGCGATGTGTTTCACTGCAGGCGGCGAAAGAAATTGCTCGACAACTTCCGAAAGGAATAAAAAAAGTTGGCGTGTTCGTGAATATGAATTCACTTGGTATAAAACAGATTATTGAAAATGTTGGATTGGATATGATTCAACTTTCTGGAAATGAAATGAAAGAAGATTGTGTTGGCTTTGATGTTCCTGTAATAAAATCGCTTGCGATAAATTCAGATGAAGATTTCGAGAATGCAAAACAATTTTCTGTTGAAGCAATTCTTGTTGATGCAAAAACAGAAAACGAATTTGGCGGAACGGGAAATCGCAGCAATTGGGACGCGGCGAAACGATTGAAATCGTTTCACAAAATTTTTCTTGCCGGTGGATTGAATCCCGAAAACATTCGAGCAACAATTACAACCGTTCAGCCGTTTGCCGTTGATGTGAACAGCGGAGTAGAAAGTTTTCCCGGGAAAAAGGATAAAACAAAACTCACGAAATTATTTCAAGAAATAAATGCTTTGCTTAGCTGTTAATTTTTCAATTATAATTTTTCAATGAACTATGCTTATCGTAATGAAACTCGACGCAACGAAAAATCACATCGAATGCGTCAAAGAAAAAATTATTAAACTCGGATTTGAACCGCATGAAATTCCTGGGGTACAGCGTGTTGCCATTGGTATCACGGGCAACAAAGGAAAAATTGAAGCAGAACAATTTCTGTTGCTCGAAGGAGTTGCCGATGCGATTCCCGTTTCCAAGCCGTACAAACTCGTTTCGCGCGAAGTGAAATCGGAAAACACAATTGTTAAAATTTCTCCGTATGAAATCGGCAATAAAGAACT
The DNA here is from genome assembly GCA_016873775.1 of Ignavibacteria bacterium. NCBI lineage: Bacteria > Pseudomonadati > Ignavibacteriota > Ignavibacteria > Ignavibacteria bacterium. The sequence continues at coordinate 8,951 of VGWC01000044.1, forward strand.
CTCGCTCATTGGTGGTCCGTGTTCCGTGGAAAACCGCGAACAAGTTTTTACAACGGCAAATGCAATTCGTGAAATGGGAGTCGTGTTTTTTCGCGGAGGAGCGTATAAGCCGCGTTCATCGCCGTATGCATTTCAGGGTTTGAAAGAAGATGGATTGGAATTGTTGAAAGAAGTGCGTGAAAAAACCGGAATGAAAATCGTAACCGAAGCAAAAGATACCGCAACACTTACTCTCGTCGCGGAAGTTGCAGACATTATTCAAATCGGCGCGCGCAATATGCAAAATTATTCGTTACTCGAAGCCGCCGGTGAATTACGAAAACCGATTCTTCTCAAGCGTGGACTTTCTGCAACGATTGAAGAATTGCTGATGAGTGCGGAATATATTTTGCATCGTGGAAATTACAACGTGATTCTTTGCGAACGCGGAATCCGCACATTTGAAACCGCGACGCGGAATACACTCGATTTAAATGCAATTCCCATCATCAAAAAACTTTCTCACTTGCCTGTGATTGTTGACCCAAGTCATGGTATTGGTTTGTGGGAAGGAGTGTTGCCGATGTCGCTCGCGGCAATTGCGGCTGGTGCTGATGGATTGATTATCGAAGTTCATCACGAGCCGGCAGTTGCGTTGAGCGATGGATATCAATCATTGAAACCGAAACGGCTTCACGAATTGATTACCAAACTCAAATTGTTGGCGCCAGTTGTGGGGAGAAGTTTTTAGTTGCGAGTTGCGAGTTACAAGTTTCAAGTTGCGAGTTACAAGTTGTTTAAATTAAGTTTTTATTTTATTTACAATTTCATCCTCATTTGCAAAAATATTTATGAGCAGTTTTAAAACATTTGAAGAAAACAAGTAATATCAAGCGAAGAAATTTTTACTTCGGGATATTATACGCAATCTCTTTACTTAAGAAAAAAATTTATATTCCAAAACCTTAGTAGTAAAAACGCCACTTACTCTTTTGACCTTATTACTTTATTCTGAAAAGAAGGTAATAAGGTTACGTGTGTTCTGTGTTATCTGTTACTACTAAGGTTTGCCAAATAAAAAACCCGAAAAGCATTTGAAACTTTCAAGTCTTTGCAGAACTAGATTTCATCTTATTTACTGATTTAAGCAAAAATGTAGTTCCGTAGGAACGAAATGTTTATAGAAAATTTGTCTGGCACTATTTGAACTCCGTAGGAGTGAAATGTAATTTCCATTTCGCCCCGATGGGGCTTGCGTTTTCGTAGTATCCAAGTTTTATAAACATTCCATCCCTACGGGATTATCTAAACAAACCTTTATTCAAAAAATCTCTCTTGCGTAACATCAGTTATTTATTTTAGCAAAATCATTTTCTTCGTTTCCATTTTATTGCCCGCAGTTAACTGGTAAAAATACATTCCGCTTGGATATGTTTCTGCATTCCATTGCACGGAATAATTTCCGGCTTCTTTTCTTTCGTTCACAAGTGTTGCAATTTCATTGCCGAGAATGTCGTACACTTTTATAGTGACAAACGACGAACTTGGAACTTGAAATTGAAAATTTGTAACGGGATTGAAGGGGTTGGGGTAGTTTTGAGATACCTCTATATTTTTCGGATTAGTTTGTAAATCATCGTCTATAGATACCACTGTTGTTGTGTGACAATTCCAGGTTGTTGACCATGAACTTGTCCCGGCACTATTTGTTGCATTTACTCGCCAATAATAAGTAGTGTTAGCTAACAAGGTCTCTACTAGGTATGAAGTTCCAGATGTTGTTGTATTTGTAAAAGGAGACGAAAAATTTTGATTATCGTCCACTTGTAAGGTATAACTAGTTGCACCGCTTGACGAGTTCCAACTAAATGTTCTTTTTCTGGAAATACTTGCCCCGTTTGGTGGGTTTAGAAGCGCTGGGGCAGACGGAGGTACAGGAACTATGAAATTCCAAACAGAGGACCAATTACTAGTTCCCCCTGAATTAGAGGCACGTACCCTCCAATAATGTGTTTGGCCAGTAGTAAACCCCTGTAATATCTTTGATGTAACAGTTATATTGCTCTCATCATAGACTGTTGTATTAAAAGAAGTTGTTAGCGATACTTGTAATTGATAATAAGTTGCTCTATTGGTCGAGTACCATGCTAATGTTACTGGTTGCAAAATGGTACTTCCACTTGTTGGAGACATAAGAACTGGCGAAGACGGAGGAATTTGAACTTGAAAACTCCACTCGCTTGACCAAGAACTTGAAAACGATCCATTTTCAGAACGTACTTTCCAATAATATGTTTTATTATGTTCAAGCCCAAAAACAGTATACTCTGAATTTGTGATTCCTGATTCATTTACTACGTTTCCGCTACTTGTTCTTACTTGTAAACCATATGAATCCACAGAAGAAACTGGATCCCAATCTAATGTTACATCGGAATTTGCAACCGTTGCCCCATTGGTCGGGAAAAATAAGCTAGGTGCAGTTAATTGATTTACGGTGATTACTCTTACATATACTGGCCAACCTTGCTGATCTATATAACTTGAAGTTGAGGGAGAATTTATATAAGTACAACTAGTACCGATTTTATGCATTGCAGATCTTACGTAGACATTAAAACTTCCCGTTTGTTTTGGAATTATTCCTACTGTAAGAGTATTGGTTTCATTCGTGACCCAATTACCATCATTAGTTTCTGCAAATAAATATTGAGCCGTCATTTGTTGACATGAGCTATTATAAATTTGTTGTCCAGCAGATCTCTCTTGATATCCTGGGGCATCTGGCGGACCAATTATTTTTCGAACATACATCGTATCATTTTGGTTAGTCATGGAGGGAAAAGAAAGTGTAATTCCACCATCGTCGCTATTTGCCGATCCATCGTTAATTACGGTTACTGTAATTCGAGATTCATCCCCTAAGATTATGACAGGATTTTCCATTGAAATAGTTACGGTGGGATGAGGTTGTTGAGATTGAGTAAGGGTTGAAAACATTACTGAAATAAAAAAAATGATGAGTAAAAAAGATTGGTTCTGCATCTTAATTTTCCTTTCAAAGAAAATAGATTTTTTTGGTTGCTTGTTAATTGTGGTTAGTTGCCGTAACCAAAACAACATAACCGAAACTCGTATGTCATTTTAAAAACAAAAAAGGACGTAACCATCGTTACATCCTATTCTGAGGTACTGACTTACCCATAAGCAAAGACGTAAGAGGCCACGTCCATTGCTGGACGTAGTCTGCTTGTTCTTGCTTATTTGAAAAGTGTCAGTTTTCAGAATAGAACGCAGCAAAAAAACTACGTTACAATTTTGTTTTCGAATTATTTACATCATAAATACATTCAAGTTTTGTTGGCTCGAATAATTTGCGGGCAAAATCTATATAGAAAGTTTTAATTCTCCAAATCTATTTTTTTTAGAAACCATTGAAATCTTATTTTGTTCTGTTTTTGGTTTTCAGTAGTTTTAGTGAGTGAAAAATTAGTCTCAAGCGAAGAGGCAAAGGAAATTTTATAGTTACGAGTTACAAGTTGCAAGTTGTTTAAGTTTAGTTTTTGTTTTTATTTTATTTACAATTTCATTTTCATTCACAAAAATATTTATGAGTAGTTTCAAAACATTTGAAGAAATCGAAGCGTGGCAGAAAGCGCGAGAAATTTCGAAACAGATTTATAGCATATCAAACCACGGCACGTTCAAAAAAGATTTTTCTCTGAAAGACCAGATTCACCGAGCAAGTGTTTCGATAATGTCAAACATCGCCGAAGGATTTGAGCGCGACGGTCGAAAAGAGTTTATTCAGTTTCTATCCATAGCAAAAGGTTCTGCCGGTGAAGTTCGCTCTTTACTTTATGTTGCTCTCGACAATGATTACATAAACAAAGATGAATTCAAAACACTGTACGACAAAGCAAAAGAAATTGGAAAAATGCTTGGCGGTTTAATCAACTATCTTCGCAGTTCAACAATAAAAGGAAGTAAATTCGAATGAAGCGACAACTCGTAACCCGCAACTCGCAACTCGTAACTCATTACTCGCAATTTCCAGATAGTAAAGGACACTTCGGAAAATTCGGCGGTCGCTTTGTTCCCGAGACATTGATTGCCTCGCTTGATGAACTTGAACTTGCATACAACAAAGCGAAGAAAGAAAATATTTTTCAAAACGAATTCCATTCTCTCTTACAAGATTTTGCTGGAAGACCAACGTCGCTTTATTTTGCAGAACGATTGAGCGCGCAATTTCGCAACACAAAAATTTATTTGAAGCGCGAAGATTTGTGTCATACGGGAGCGCACAAAATCAACAACACCATCGGACAAATTCTTCTTGCAAAAAAATTGAAAAAGAAACGCATCGTTGCAGAAACCGGCGCGGGACAACACGGAGTCGCAACTGCAACTGTCGCAGCGAAAATGGGGTTCGCGTGTGTCGTGTATATGGGAACGAAAGATATGGTGCGGCAGGAAATGAACGTGAAGCGAATGCAATTGCTCGGCGCAGAAGTTCGCGGCGTAACATCGGGAACGCAAACGCTGAAAGATGCAACTAACGAAGCGATTCGTGATTGGGTTACGAACGTGCGCGATACGTTTTACGTGCTTGGTTCGGTTGTCGGTCCGCATCCGTATCCAATGCTTGTGCGCGATTTTCAAAAGGTGATTGGCGAGGAAACGCGCAAACAAATTTTGAAAAAAGAAAAACGTCTTCCCGATATTCTCGTTGCATGCGTTGGCGGTGGAAGTAATTCGCTCGGATTATTTTTTCCATTCTTGAATGATGATGTAAAAATGTTTGGCGTTGAAGCCGCAGGACTTGGACTTGATACGGAACAACACGCGGCAACACTCACGAAAGGAAAACCGGGAGTTCTGCACGGCTCGTTCAGTTATCTTTTGCAAAATCACGATGGACAAATTCTTCCCGCACATTCTATTTCTGCGGGACTCGATTATCCCGGCGTTGGTCCCGAACATAGTTATTTGAAAGAAACTGGTCGCGTGCAGTATGTTTCTGTTACCGATGATGAAGCTCTCGATGCAGTGTTTGAACTCACGAAGTTAGAAGGAATTTTTCCTGCGCTCGAATCTGCACACGCGCTTGCGTATTTGAAAAAACTAAAACTCGCAATTCGTAACTCGAAACGTGAAATCCTCATCGTTGTAAATTTATCGGGACGCGGAGAAAAAGATTTGCCGACGATTTTACAAAATATAAAATAACTCTGCGAATGCTTTGCGACCTCTGCGCCTCTGCGTTTTAATCTTTACAACGCAGAGGCGCAGAGAACGCTGAGAAACACAGAGAAAAATTGCAATGAATAAACTTACTTCAAAACTACAATCACTCAAAAACGAAAAGAAGAAAGCACTTTCCATTTTTCTCACGGCGGGATTTCCAACAAGAGAGAAAACTATTTCGCTTGTGAAGGCAATTGAACGCGGCGGCGCAGATATTTTGGAATTGGGAATTCCGTTTTCTGACCCGCTTGCCGATGGACCGACGATTCAATTCAGTTCGCACATTGCATTGGAAAATGGAGTAACGCTTTCAAAAATATTTTCTATAGTGAAAGAGATACGCACGTTTTCTGAAATGCCAATCGTATTGATGGGATATACAAACTCATTGCTCGCTTTTGGAATTGAAAATTTTTTTGCTTCTTGTTCAGCATTTGGTGTTGATGGAATTATCGTTCCCGATTTACCGCTTGAGGAATCTCAAGAAATTATTTTACAAGCGAAAGAAAAAAACGTTTCCCCAATTTTTCTCGCTGCGCCGACAACAACGAATGAACGCTTGAAACTTCTCGATGAGAATTCGACGGGATTTTTATACTGCGTTTCGATAACCGGAGTTACGGGAGCGAGAAGAAATATTTCTCAACAGGCGAAAACATTTTTGAAACGCGCAAAGAAAGTAGTGAAGAAAAATCCGTTGCTTGTCGGTTTTGGAATTTCTTCAAAAGAAGATGCGCAGCAAATGAAAAATTTTTGTGATGGAATAATTGTCGGCAGCGCGTTAATAAATGTTATTCGTGAAAGTAAGAAGAATGAAATGGAAAAGAATGTGGAGAAATCTGTGAGAGAATTGCGAAGAGGATTGGATGAGTAGAATTTCTCTCAAAGACGCAAAGATGCAAAGTAAGTTTTTTAATTTTTCACTTTTAACTTTTCATTGAATTTATGGCTGGAAATTCCTTTGGAGAATTATTTCGTATTACAACGTTTGGTGAAAGTCACGGCAAAGCGGTTGGCGTAATCATTGACGGCGTGAAACCGAATCTTGATTTTTCCGTTGATGAAATTCAGCGCGAACTTGACCGACGACGACCGGGACAAAGCAACGTTACAACAGCGCGGAACGAAGCGGATAGAGTGGAAGTGTTGAGCGGCGTGTTTGATGGAAAAACTTTGGGAACGCCAATTTGCTTACTCATTCGCAACACCGACCAACGCTCGAATGATTACGAAGCCATTAAAAATTTATTTCGTCCGGGACACGCGGCGTACACATATTTGTCGAAGTACGGCATTCACGATTATCGCGGAGGAGGAAGAAGTTCGGCGCGAGAAACTGCTGGACGTGTTGCATCGGGAGCGTTGGCAAAACAAATTTTGAAAAAGAACGGCATCGAGATTTTCGCATACACAAAACAAGTCGGGAATATTATTGCGAACAAAATTGACGTGAACGAAATCGAAAAAAATGTCGTGCGTTGTGCGGATAAAGATGCGGCGAAAAAGATGGAGAGAAAAATTCTTCGCACAAAAAAAGAAGGTGATTCGATTGGCGGCGTTGTGGAATGTGTGGTAAAAAATTGTCCCGTTGGTTTGGGCGAACCGGTGTTTGATAAACTCGAAGCGGAACTTGCTAAAGCGATGCTCTCGATTCCTGCAACGAAAGGATTTGAAATTGGTTCGGGATTTGCTTCGGCGAAAATGAAAGGCAGCGAACACAACGATGAATATTATGTTGATAAAAAAGGGCGAGTGCGAACACGAACAAATTATTCCGGCGGCATTCAAGGAGGGATTTCCGATGGCGAAGATATCGTGTTTCGTGTTGCGATTAAACCGGCATCATCAATTTTGAAAGAACAGAAAACAATTTCCGTTGATAAAAAATCGGCGACGATAAAAACCGAAGGACGACATGACCCGTGTTTATGTACGCGCGCAGTTCCTGTGATTGAATCAATGGCGGCGCTTGTGATAACAGACCATTTGATGCGACTTCAAATGTTGAAAGATGAAAATGCGTTGAGTGATGTTCGTCGTTCAATTGATTTGATTGACGATAATATTTTGATTCTTCTTGCACAACGACAATCGCTTGTTGCAGAAGTTGCGAAAATAAAAAACTATCAAAAGAAATTTATTGTGGATGTAAAACGCGAAGCAGAAATCAAGAAGCGATTATTTCATTACGCGGGAAGTGCGGGACTCGATACAGAATTTGTCGAAGAAATTTTTCATTCAATAATAAAAAATTCACGAGCAATACAAGAAAGGTTTGTGAAGAAATGAAAAAGAAGTCAGTAGTTAGTAGTCAGAAGAAAGTAGTTGGGTTAATTGGCTTTGGGCGTTTTGGAAAATTTCTTGCCCGGCATTTGTCGGAGAAATTTTCTTTGGTTGTTTTTGATTCTTCGTTGAAGCCAAATTCAAAAAAAGAGAAGAATATTTTTTTCGGTTCGATAGAAGAAGTTACTACGCAGAAAATAGTTATACTTGCTGTTCCAATAAATCAAATAAAAAATGTTTTGAAGAAAATTTCTCCGTTAGTTCAAAATGATGCGTTGTTGATTGATGTTTGCTCGGTAAAAGAAAAACCTATTGCGTGGATGAAAAAACTTCTTCCGAAAACGGTTTCAATTCTCGGAACGCATCCTATGTTTGGTCCCGATAGCGCAGCAAACGGAATACAAGGAAAAACGATTGTGCTTTGTCCGGGAAGAATTGCAAAAACAAAACTTCTCGGAATTCAACAAGGATTGAAAAAAGTTGGATTGAATGTAATCGTTACAACGCAAACGGAACACGATAAACAGGTTGCATACACGCAAGCATTAGTTCATTTCTTTGCGCGAAGTTGGAATGCAATGAAACTTCCTTCACCAAAAATCACAACGGAAAGTTTTTTGAAGTTGAATCAAATTTCTCAAACACTAATGAACGATTCGGAAGAATTGTTCAAAGATATGTTTCACTACAATCGTTTTTCGAACGATGTGAGAAAAAAAATATGGACTGCGTTCTCTTCATCGGAAAAGAATTTCGTGTGAAGTGATTTCTATTATTTTAATTTCGCTTTATATTCATCGTACGTCTTTTGATGCGAGGGGTCGTACACGCTAAGCCGGGTAAAAATTTCTGCATCATTGTACGTGAGGAATGTATCGGCAATTTCCAAATATTTTGTGTCGAAAAAAAACTTGATAGAATAACTTCGTGTATTCAGTTTTTTACGAAGTTTCGCAATTGCTTCGAGCGATGAAAGAATTGTTGCCTTTGCTTCACGCGGTTTTTCTACAAATACATCAAGCCCGTTGTAATGGTAATCGTACATCGCAACGCGAAGAGGGGCGTATGCAGAGTTCAGCAATTCATTGACAAGTTGCACGCGATTGTAATTCCCTCCGCTTGTTGCTTCCCATCCGTTGGAAGACGTGCCCGTCGCCATTGTTGAAATGTTCATTGCTTTCTGATAATATTTTGTCCCGCTTAACTTTTCGTATGTGTCGAAATCAATACCAAGAAGGAGATACAAATAAAAATCCACAAAACTGGCAACTTCATCGAAGCGAAATTCATTATGGTCAAGTCGTTGATTTCGCGTAAAAACAAATTGCCATTTGTCATCGGCAATGCGCGCTTCAATAGAATTTTTCGGCGACTTATAAATTTTTCGCTGCGTTCCCCAAAACACATTCGCCTGATACCGAAAATTTTCATCACTTGTAACGAACACGATACTCATCGAGCAACTAATTTTTTCGTTGTCCCAATCGTTTCCCGACCAACGATACGAATTGATGTACTCTTCCAAATTTCTTTCAAAGTCTTGAAGGTTTTCGCGGAAGCGTTCGGAAAGTTGGTGCATATCAACCGTTACATCGCATTCAAATTCTTGTGCAAGCGAAACATTTCCCCACAAAATAAAAACGAGAAAAAAGAAATAGTTCTTCATAAAAATTCTTAAAAAGTTCGGCGATAATATAAAGAAATGCTGTGCGACGTTCAATTCTGCGTACCGTGAATATTTTCTTCCTGAAATGCTGTTACTGCAACCGAAACCGCATAAACATTTTTCACGCCGGAAGATTTCAACGCCCGCGCCGCCGAAGAAATTGTTGCTCCCGTTGTAATTACATCGTCAACGAGAATAATGGATTTGTTGTGAATTTCTTTGTAAAATTTTTCCTTCACGGCGAAAACTTCTTTCACGTTTTCCTGGCGTTCTTGAAAATTCAAATGCGTTTGCGATTGTGTGTATTTGTTGCGCGAAAGAAATTTTGATGCAACAGGAATTTTTGTAATTGAGGAAATTCCTTTTGCAACAAATTCACTTTGGTTGTAACCGCGTTCTCGTAGTTTCAGTTTGTGTAACGGAATTGGAATAAGAAAATCTGCATTGGGAAAACTATTTTCGTGTTTCAATTTTTCACCGAGACGTTTTCCTAATTCAAAACCGAATGTTGTCCGTTGTTCGTATTTCAATCCGTGAATAATATCTTGAATACGTTTATTCTTCTCAAACAAAAAATACGATTGAAAACCATCGAGCGCGTTATGTTGTGAAAATTGTTTTTTCTTTTCAATAAATATCGGTTCGTTTTCCGAAAGCGGAGTAAGTTCGTTCCAGCACTTGTTGCATACGCGAAGTTCTTCATTGCTCATTGTTTGATTGCAGAGAAGGCAAACGTTGGGAAAAATAAAATTGCGGAGAGAGAAGAGCAAGGAGAACGGAGCGCGGAACATTGTGAAAGATGTGAGATTTGGGATGTGAGTTTTATTTTCTCGGTGAGCCGTTGTGTTCTTAGTGACTTAGCGGTAAAAAAAATAAAACCACTAAGACACAGATTACACTAAGAAGCACTAAGTTTTCTTATTCAACATTTTCAATCTCGCGATCTCATCTCTCAACTGCGCGGCGCGTTCAAATTCAAGTTCTTTTGCGGCGCGTTTCATTTCGGTTTCGAGTTCTTCGAGTAAATCTTTTTTCTGCTCGCTCGATAAATAACGCACAACGGATTCGGCAACACCATCACGCAAAAACTCGCGCGAGTTTTTTCCTTGATGTT
>VGWC01000045.1 GCA_016873775.1 Ignavibacteria bacterium
AACAGAAATGAAATTCGTTTGCTTCTTGAACAACAGATTATTTCTCCCGTTCGTTGGGAAGAATCGGTGAATGCAATGATACAAGACGGAGCGAATGAATTTCTCGAAATCGGTCCGGGAAAAGTTTTGCAAGGATTAGTAAAACGAACCAATGGAAATGTCAACGTTGATGGCGTTGATAAAATCGAAGATGTTGTGAGGGTGAACGGAAAGAAATGAGCCGTTTCAATTACACAGAAAATGAATTGCAGATTGACCCGTTTTTACATTCACACGGATATAAAAATGTTGATTCACCGCTTCAATGCGATGGAAAATGTTGTTCGTATGGCGTATATGTAGATGAAGAAGAACACAAAAAAATTCTTGCAAACGCTGATTCGATAAAAAAATATTTTGACGAAACACAACCAACCAATGTTTCGCTTTGGTTTGAAAAAGAATTTATTTCCGATTCCGATTTTCCTTCCGGTAAATGTATAGGAACAGAAGTGTATAACGATAAATGTGTTTTCTTAAACAAGAACGGAAAATGCACATTGCAACAAACATCAATTACAGAAGGAAAACATCCATGGGAATTGAAACCATATTATTGCATCACATTTCCAATCGTAGTGATAAATAAAAAAATTGAATGGGACGATATGCTTGACGGAGAACGACTTTGCTGCACGGCGAGAAATGATTTCAATACAAGTTGTGCGCAAGCATGTGAACTCGAAATGAATTTTATTCTCGGAAAACATCACGAGAATGTATTAGCAACAAAACACAATGAACTTTAATCTCAGCGGAAAAGTCGCGCTTGTTACCGGCGGCTCTCGCGGAATCGGAAAAGCAATCGCACTCGCATTAGCAAGTGAAGGATGCAATGTTGCGTTCACGTACCGAAGCGCAGAATCGCAAGCGAAAGAAGTTGAACAGCAAATTATTTCTCTCGGAAGAGAAGCAAAACGTTTTCAAGCAAACGTAGCAAGTTCTTCGGAAACAAAATCAGTTGTTGATGCGGTTGTTGCGCAATTTAAACGACTTGATATTCTTGTCAACTCAGCAGGAATTACAAAAGATGGTTTGCTGATGCGAATGAAAGAAGAAGATTTTGACGACGTGATTGATACGAATTTGAAAGGCGTTTTCAATTTCACGCAATCCGCATCGAAACAAATGATGAGTCAACGCGCGGGAAAAATTATCAACATCACGAGCGTTGTTGGCGTTACAGGAAATGCCGGACAATCGAATTACGCCGCATCGAAAGCAGGAATTATCGGTTTCACAAAATCCATTGCGAAAGAACTTGCATCGCGTAGTATTCAAGTGAATGCAATCGCGCCGGGATTTATTGAAACGGAAATGACCGGCGCATTGAATGAAGAACAACGAAAAGTAATTCTCGAAAAAATTCCTGCGAAACGCATAGCAAAACCGGAAGAGATTGCGAGCGTTGTTTGTTTTCTCGCTTCTGCACATGCGGATTATATAACCGGACAAACCATTTGCGTTGATGGCGGAATGGTGATGTAATCTCTCTTCAGAAATCAATAATAATTTTTCTAATAAAATATTTTCTAACCACATATTTAATCACTAAACAATAATAAACACAATGGATATCGAAGCAAAAGTAAAAGAAATCGTAATGAATAAACTCGGCGTTGATGCCGGTCAGGTAACTGCAGCAGCATCATTTACGAATGATTTAGGGGCGGATTCGCTCGACACTGTCGAACTCGTAATGGAATTTGAAAAAGAATTCAAACTTTCTATTCCCGATGAAGACGCAGAAAAAATTTCTACTGTTGGAAGTGCGATTGATTACTTAAAATCCAAACTCCATTAAGCACGACAGATATAGAGTTATTATTCTTCTCTTTGCGAAACGGTTTATTCACATTTTTTAAAAAGAAAATTTATGGCTCTCGACAGAAAACGTAAACGTGAACGCCGAGTTGTCGTTACAGGTTTAGGTCCCGTAACATCCATCGGCATTGGCGTCGAACCATTTTGGAACGGATTACTTTCTGGAAAAAACGGTTTCGGTCCCATCTCACGTTTCGATGCAAGTGCGTATGATACTCGCATTGCCGCAGAAATAACCAACTTTGATCCGTTACAATTTATTGACCGCAAATCCATTCAACGAATGGATTTGTTCACACAATTTGCGATGGCAGCGGCAGAACTTGCGGTTCGCGACGCTGAAATAAATTTTGAACAATTCGACAGAGACAGAATCGGCGTAATATTTGGTTCTGGAATTGGAGGAATGGGTACGTATTTTAAGCAGACACAAACGGTGTTCGAACTCAAACGTCCCGATAGAATAAGTCCATTTTTTGTCCCAATGATTATTTCCGATATCGCCGCAGGATATATTTCCATTCGCTATCAGGTTAAAGGACCAAACTACGCGACAACTTCCGCATGTGCAACATCGGCGCACGCAATTGGTAATGGAATGATGCTTATTGAACGCGGTGATGCAGATGTAATGATTGTTGGCGGTTCCGAAGCGTCTATTACAGAGATGGGAGTTGGTGGATTTACTGCAATGAAAGCAATGTCCACTCGTAATGATGACCCGCAACATGCAAGTCGTCCTTTCGATAAAGAACGCGATGGCTTTGTCATCGGTGAAGGCGGAAGTGTTTTAATTATTGAAGAACTTCGGCATGCGCTCAATCGCGGAGCAAAAATTTATTGCGAACTTTCCGGAATAGGATTTACCGGTGATGCATTTCATATTACACAACCTGCACCCAACGGAGAAGGTGCAGTGCGTTCCATGAAACGTTGCATCGAAAACGCTGGACTTGAACCGACAGACATTGATTATATCAATGCTCACGGAACATCTACTCCTTTCAATGACAAAACAGAAACGCAAGCAATGAAACAAGTGTTTGGCGATTATGCATATCAGTTACTTGTAAGTTCAACAAAATCAATGACGGGACATCTACTTGGAGCCGCAGGAGCGATGGAAGCAATAGCAACGGTGCTTGCAGTAAAAAACGATGTTGTTCCGCCAACAATCAATTATGAATTCCCTGATCCCGATTGCGACTTAAATTATGTTCCCAATCAGATGCAGAAAAAAATAGTGAATGCCGCTCTTAGTAATGCATTTGGATTCGGCGGACACAATGCAACGCTTTGTTTCGAAAAATATCGGGAACAATAAGTTTTACGCTTTCCGAAATCCTTTGAAAGTAAAACACAAGCGATACGATTAGAATAGAAACGAAGGACTTGTGCTGTTCAAAAAAATTTTCCGTGTCTTCCAACAACATACGACTCCTGTTTCTCCAACAATAAATTTATTGTCGAAGAGAATTGGATATTCTATTACTCAACCACACATATTCTGCGAAGCGTTACGACATCGCTCTTCTCTGCAACTTCTCACTCCTTCGCAAATGACACATTCCAACGAACGATTGGAATTCCTCGGTGATTCCATTTTAAATTTCATCGTCGCGGAATATGTGTACCAACAACATCCGGATTGGGAAGAAGGCAAGTTGACGAAATTACGCGCATGTCTTGTCAATAAAAAAGCGCTTACCGTTCTCGCGAAACAAATTCGACTTAATGAATTGATAGAAGTAAACCCTTCGCTTCCGATTACTTCTAAAAAAGGGAATGAAACTATCATCGCCGACGGTTTCGAAGCAATTATTGCAGCAATTTATCTCGACGGCGGATACGATTGCGCAAAAAAATTTGTTCTTTCTCAACTTCATACAGCACTATCACAAGGAACGCTGGAAACAACGGATGAAAATTTTAAAAGCCAACTTCTTGAATTATCACAAGGAAAAAATTGGGGCATTCCAACATACAACGTAATTACGGAAGAAGGTCCGAACCACAACAGAACTTTTGGTGTCGAAGTAACAATCAACAATACTGTACAAGGAAATGGCATTGGAAAAAGCAAGAAAGATGCAGAACAAAACGCCGCTGAAGATGCATTGAAAAAAATTTTATAGAACGTGCAACGGAAAAATTTTTTCACCACGTTGTAAATCTCCACGAACTTCTCGTATATTTTGACGCCCGTTGGGGGTGTTCCGATGTTATCGGAACTGAGAACACACCCCAATAACCTGATCTGGATAATACTAGCGTAGGGAAACGGTGAATGCTCCTTTCATATATACCGTTTTCTCTTTACACACAATTGGGAAAACGGTTTTATTTTTTAAATTTCTTTATTTCAACTGGTTTGAATATTGTTATGAAGCATTGTTTTTTATTTTTTTTATTTCTTGAAATTTTTTGGCAAAATATTTTTGCCCAACAAGAGTACGTACAAAGCGATACAACATACGTGCTTCCTTCGGTTCTTGTAACTCCAACAACAGCAACCGAACGAGAAACACCTGCAACGTTTTCTAATATTTCCCGCAACGAAATTCAACTTCGCCATTCTCAACTCGACGTTCCAACATTACTTTCAGAACTTCCGTCCATTACGACGTATTCAGAAAACGGCAACGGCATCGGCTACAATTATCTTACGCTTCGTGGATTTGACCAGCGGCGACTTTCGATAATGATAAACGGTGTTCCACAAAACGACCCCGAAGACCATAACGTGTATTGGATTGATTTTCCTGATTTACTTGCAAGTACGGAAAATATTCAAGTGCAACGTGGCGCAGGAAGTGCGTTTTATGGTCCTCCTGCAATCGGCGGTTCTGTCAATATTACCACAACGCCATTCACTCCAAATCAAAAATTTATTGTCGAATCATCTATTGCATTACAAGAGTTTGGCGGGGAACATAAAACCAAACTCAATGCACAAAAATATTCGGTATCCTACAACTCGGGAATAATTGACAACACCTATCTTTTCTACGGAAAACTTTCTCGGATAACAAGCGATGGGTATCGCGAAAATTCGTACGCATCGTTGAATTCCTATTTCTTTGCTATTGCAAAATTCGATGAAAATATGACGACGCGTATTCATTGTTACGGAGGACCGATTGAGGATGGACTCGCATACTACGGCATTCCGAAATTTTTAAACTCGGATAAAAAACTTCGAAGAAAAAATTTAACGCGTTGGGAAAGTGTAAACAATCAACTCACATTTTCAATAGACCGTAGAAAAGAAGAAATCGAAAATTTTCATCAGCCGCATTTTGAACTCTTGAACGAATGGAAAATTTCTTCGACAACAAAATTCAGCAACACGTTCTTTTACGTGCAAGGCGATGGGTTCTTCGATTACGACGGAAGTTGGGCGGATACTTCGAAGCTGCGCATTGGGTACAATTACGGCATTCCCGCAACGCAAAATCCAACCAATACGCTCATTCGCGCTTTTGTCGGCAATAAACAAATCGGCGCGCTTCCTCGTTTGGAAATCGAGCACGAGAACGGAACACTTATTGCCGGCGCAGAACTTCGTTTCCATCGCTCGCTGCATTGGGGAAAAATAAAATCTGCGGACAACGTTCCGAACAACTTTCATTTCGATTATCGCTTTTACGAATACAACGGGGGGAAAGACATTTTCTCGCTTTATGCCCACGAACTCTATCGCGTGGATGAGAAAACAACGCTGATGGGCGATGTGCAGTTCGTGTTCAATCGTTATCGCATTACGAATGAAAAATATTTACGCAACGAAATTTCCGTTCCGTATTTTTTTGTGAACCCTCGCCTTGGCATCAATTACACTACGAGCGATGTTTCCAACGTGTATGCGTCTGTTTCCTATACCTCGCGCGAGCCGCGATTACGAAATTTATATGCGGCGGAAGATTCTTATTTCGGAGCAACGCCGCAATTTCACGCGCAAAGTATGAACAGCGGAACTGTTCAGTACGATTTTGATAAACCACTTGCCCAACCGGAACATCTTCTCAATTTTGAATACGGATTGCAATACAGAACGACTGCGTCGTATTTCAAAGTGAACTTTTATTGGATGGAATTTTTCGATGAACTCGTGAAAAGCGGGCAACTCGATATTTTCGGACAACCGGTAACGGGCAATGCAGAACGCACGCGGCATCTCGGGATGGAGTATGATTTTTCCCATCGTTTCACCGAGCAACTTTCGCTCGCGGGAAATTTTACGTTGTCGAAGAATCGCCTTGTCCGTTATTCAACTTATGAAAACTCAACGGATGAAAATAGAGTCGAAGATAAACTCGACGGAAATCCGATTGCAGGTTTTCCCGATGTTCTTGGCAACGTTCGTTTGACGTATTCCATTGAACAATTGACCGCATCGCTGCTCACGAAATACGTTGGGAGTTATTACACGGACAATTTCAAAAACGAAAAAAATAAAAACGACGAATACACCGTTTGCAATCTTGAAACACAATACTCGTTTCCCTTGAGCCGCGGAACAATAACGCTGCGAGCGGAAGTACGAAATCTTTTCAATCGTTTGTATTTTATGAACGGCGAAGGCAACGCATTTTTTCCCGCGGCTGAGAGAAACTATCTCATAGGAATTTCCATCAATTTATAGTTATTTCGTGCAATCCGTGAAAAAGAAAAAAGCGCTCATCATTGCAAACGGAATTCTACCCTCAAAAAATATTCTGAAGAAATTCGTTTCATCTGCTCATATTATTATTTGCGCCGACGGCGGAGCAAACGCGGCACGAAAACATAACATTACTCCCGATATTATCATCGGCGATTTCGATTCGATAACTTCTTCGACGAAAAAATTTTTCAGGAATGTTCCGCAACTCTCTATCGAAAATCAAAACAGTACGGATTTGGAAAAAGCTATCTGCTATTGCATAGAAAAAAAAAATTCTTCTGTTGTACTTCTTGGTGCAACCGGAACAAGAATTGACCACTCGACAGGAGCGTTAGGATGTTTTAAACGTTTTAGTCATTTTATAGAAATGCACATAGTTGATACTGTTGGAATTCTTTCTTGTATCAGAAAAAAAATTACATTCGCTGCAAAAATGAATGAAAAAATTTCTCTCATTCCTCTTGACCGTTGCGAAGGAGTTACTACAAAAAATCTCAAGTACGCATTAAAAAACGGAGTGTTGGAACTTGGAATCCGGGATGGAATTAGTAACGAAGCAGTAAACTCCAGCGTATCGCTTTCATTGAAAAAAGGAACATTGTTGCTTTATCGTTTTCATACAACGGCGTAGTATAAAAAAATTTCATTTCGTTCCCTACCGAATATATTTTTCGATGAATATTTCTGAACTTGTCGCTGTTGTTCTTGGATTGGCATCGGTCTATTTGGTCATCAGACAAAACGTTATGTGTTTTCCGTTGGGAATCATTTCTGTTGCATTGTATGTATTTATTTTTTACAACGTTCAATTATATGCGGACATGGGATTACAAGTGGCTTTTATCATTTTGCAGTTCTATGGATGGTGCCAATGGCTATATGGAGGCAAACAAAAAACGGCGTTAAAAGTTTCTTCGTCATCGTGGAAAATAAACATCGTTCTTTCAGTTATTGTTCTGTTCACAACATTTTCGCTCGGATGGATATTGCACAAAAAAACCGATGCGGCTCTTCCCTATTGGGATTCGTTTCAAACTTCTTTGAGTCTTGCAGGACAATGGATGTCTGCGCGAAAATACATCGGGAATTGGTTCGTATGGATATTGGTGAACTGCATCAGCGTGTGGATGTACTATGTTAAAGATTTGCATTTCACAATGCTACTTTACATCGTCTATCTTCTTCTCGCCGTTATTGGATGGATTGAATGGACCCGCCAAACAAAAATTGTACATACAGTTCAATGAAACAACTTTTATTATGCAATTCAAAAACTATTCTTCATCGTTTTCTCCTGTTTTCGAAGAAGATTGAAGTTCATTCCGAACACCATCAGCCCAATCGCATATTGTTTTTATATCTTCCTGAGATAATGTTGCTTCGCTGTGCAACATAAGATATTGTTCAAGCGGCATTTTCTTTTCCTCTATCTCTTCACAAATTTCCAGCAACTTATCTTCTTTTTTATTTTGCGAATACGTTCCCCATTCGGAAAAATTCAAATGTTTTCTTCCCTCGTTCACATGATTTGTCAATAAATATGTCACCGGCATAATGTTGCTGTACCATGGCCATTTCGTATCGTGGGAATGACAATCGAAACATGCGCGAGCAAGTATCGGCTGTACATATTCAGGAATGTTCATTTCGTTACCTGTGCGCTGTGGATTTGTTCTTTCTGTACGAAAGAACTGAAGAAGAAGAAATATTGCAATGATTGTAAGGAATAGTTTTTTGAACATAAATTCGTATGGTATTTTAAAAAAAAATTGTAGAATTCAATTGTTTAATTTAACAACATCCATTGACTAAGAGCGCCCCTGTTTTGAAATTGCTCACCGTTGCATTTCAGGGAATCGGCATCGCGTTGTTGTTTGGAAATGAGCATTGAATCTCTGTGAGAAATTCCGCGCGCTTGAAAGTTCAAAAAAAGTAAATCGCTCATAATAGAAAAATATGAAACAAGTTTCCATCCGATTGGTGTTTGAACGCCAACAGCAATATCAGAATCTGTTTGACTTCCAAAATGCGTTCCCAATAATTCTCCCGCTTTCACAGTATCGCCAATATATAATGTGTGAATCGTATCAATATGAAAAATTTCTATAGAAATTGCAGGGTGTTTTTTTGATTGGATTTGTAATTTTGTTCCAGCCCATTCATTATATATACGAGTAATTCTTCCGTCAAGAGGAGAAAATATTTTTACGTTCGACCAATTCACTGAATCGTGAAACTCGTAATAATGTTTCATGCTGCGGCAATCTTCAAAATCATCGGAGTAATCGTGTCCAAAACTTGAACGAAACTTAGAAATGCGATGTACTTTTTCCAGTTCACAGTAATTGACGTTGATAAATTTCGGAACTCCGTGTTTTTGAACATCAATCGTGTTACCGGAAAATTTATCAGTTTGCGCCGACGTTTCGAATGAATTCTTTCTCTTATCGTTGCAAGAACACATTAGCAAAAGACCGATAAGTACTACAAACAAAATGCTGTTAGAAATATTCACCATTTCTTAAAAACAAAAAAAACCGCGGTAATCATCAACAGAAATCCAACAACGTAATTCCATTTCAATTCTTCTTTTAAATAGTACACGGAAAAAAATGAAAACACAACGAGCGTAATAACTTCCTGAATGGTTTTGAGTTGCGCCGTCGAAAATTCTTCGCTGCCGATTCTGTTTGCAGGAACCATAAAACAATACTCGACAAATGCTATGAACCAACTGATGAAAATTACTTTCCACAACGTTACGTCT
Organism: Ignavibacteria bacterium; assembly: GCA_016873775.1. Classification (NCBI taxonomy): domain Bacteria; kingdom Pseudomonadati; phylum Ignavibacteriota; class Ignavibacteria; species Ignavibacteria bacterium. Next base: position 9,297 of record VGWC01000045.1, read on the forward strand.
TTATATTTCAAGTGACCGTACCATGCAAACGTCATAAATACATTGGATATAGTAAGGAGTAAAATTGTTTTCATTCAACCATTGTACGTGTATATAGTCAAAAATTCGTTTTTCGCTTCATAAAAAAATTTCCACCGTCAAACAAAAATCAAATTCCAAACGACAAACCAATAGTTTGAAATTCGTCATTTGGAATTGATGTGATAATGAGATTCTGTTCGTTGAAATTTCTTACGCTACCGTAACTTCTTTACACAAGTACACATCCTGAATTGCATTCAAAATCTTTACTCCTTCGCTCATCTGTTTTTGAAATGCTTTTCTTCCGGAAATCAACCCCATTCCTCCTGCGCGTTTATTGATAACAGCAGTTTTCACCGCTTCCGCAATATCATTTTTACCGGAAGGACCGCCGGAGTTTATCAATCCGCAACGTCCCATATAACCGTTTGCAACTTGGTATCTGCATAAATCAATTGGATGTTCGGAAGACAATTGTTCATACATTCGCTTATCAGTTTTTCCGTACGGATTTTCTTTTGTATTCAGCATGTTGAAACCGCCGTTATTTTCCGGAAGTTTTTGTTTGACAATATCCGCTTCAATCGTTACGCCAAGATGATTCGCCTGTCCCGTTAAATCTGCGGAGACGTGATAATCTTTATCTTGCTTGAATGCTGGATTGCGCAAATAACACCACAGCACTGTTACCATTCCAAGTTCGTGCGCAAGTTGAAACGCTTGCGCTACTTCGATGATTTGTCGTTTCGATTCGGGAGAACCAAAATAAATTGTTGCGCCGACTGCAATACAACCCATATCAAATGCCTGTTTGATACTGCCAAACTTAATCTGGTCGTACGAATTCGGATACGAAAGAAATTCATTATGATTGAATTTTAAGAGAAACGGAATTTTGTGTGCATACTTTCGTGCAACAGAACCCAATACGCCAAGAGTAGAAGCAACTGCATTACAGCCGCCTTCTATAGCAAGTTTCACGATATTTTCTCCGTCAAAATAAATCGGATTTGCGGCGAAGGATGCTCCGGCACTGTGTTCAATTCCTTGGTCAACAGGAAGAATAGATAGATATCCCGTTCCTGCAAGTCTTCCCGAATGAAACATGCAATTCATATTTCGCAATACGTTGGGATTTCTGTCGGAATCTTTCCACACGCGGTCAATAAAATCACCGCCGGGAAGTTGTAGTAAATCTTTGGAAATAGTTTTGCATTGATACGCAAGTAGTGTTTCTGCATCGGCGCCGATGATTGATTGAATTTCTGAATAGTTCATAAAAAAAATTATTTCCTTTAAATGTTGAAAAAAAATTTGCGGCGTTGAAAAAAACCGCAGTGAATATAGGAAAGACAAATGAAATTATTGAACTTGTTTTTCTGAAATTTTCTCTTTTTCTCTCCATTAAAAATAAGTATGTTTTATACAGTTGTCTTCATTTTTAATTTTCTGAACATCGTTATGACTCAAATATTTTCAATCTCCTCGCTCTTCATTGTTTCTTTGTTCTTTGCGCAACAAATTTCTTCGCAAACTATTGTGAATGTCTATCAACTTCCGAACTCAACGTATTGGAATCAGGCGTATGGCATTGCGAATGATTCAAATCATCTTTTCATTTCCAGCAGCACAAGTACAACAAGTATTACCAATTACGGTTCTATTTATACGCTCGATATGAACGGGAATATTGTTGATAGCACTGCAACGACTCTCGGTTCAAGTCAAGGGCTTGCGTTTGATGGCACCAATTTTTTCTACATTCGTAGATACACTGCAACATGTTCCGTCATCAAGATTACAAAAACGGGAACAGTGATAGATTCACTTCGTTTTTCTTCTAAATATATTGGAGGAATTACGTGGGATGGAACTCATATTTGGATTTCCGATTATTATCCTTCAAATGGAATGTTGTATAAAATCAACTGGAGTACAAAAACAATTGTTGATAGTTTTTCGACAATCGGCGCGCAACCAACAGGACTTGCGTTCGATGGAAATTCCATTTACTACGCAATGGACAGATTCAGCACCGAACCGAATCTCAATCTCATATATGTTGTCAATCCAACAAACGGAGATACCATACGAACAATTCAAATGCCCGATAATAATCCGTTGGGGGATGTCAATCCTCGTGGCATAACAATTTCCGGAAGATTTCTTTGGCTTGTTGCAAAATCCCTTGTATATCCGACACGACAAGCATTGTATCAATACGATTTAAGCGGAAGCGGAACTCCTGCAATTCATTTACCAGTGAATGTTTTTGATGTGGGAAATGTTGCAATCGGAACATCAGGTCAAGCAAACGGAACAATTCAAAACCTCGGATTGGGAAATCTTGTTCTCGACAGTATTCAACAATTATTTTCAACCAGTTTTTCTACCAACATACAAACACCGCAAACTATTGCTCCCGGTAACAGCATCAATTTTACACTTACCTTTACGCCACAATCATTCGACCGAGACAGCGCATATTTTCGTTTGCTCAGTAATGATATCGTTCGCGGAATAAAAACAATCAAAATTTTTGGAAAGGGAATTTCTGCATTTGGTTTTATTAATGTTCCAGATTCGTTCAGTTACGGCGTAAGAAGAATAAACAGTTCAACCAAATGGAATTTAAAAATTCAAAACGCGGCAAACGACGAACTGATTGTTGATAGCGCAGCGATGATAAGTTTGACCGGAGGATTTTATTTCCACAATGTTGTGTTTCCATTTACCGTTCCTCCACTCTCTTCTGTTACTATGCGTGTATTTTATTATCCGACGAATGTTGGACAACACTCAGCAACGTTACGAATATATAACAATTCTACAAACGCACCTGAAGCAGATATTACACTTTCGGGAATGAGTGAACCGCAAAGTCTTGCAATCGCAGTTCCGTTTTGGTCGCATACGGTTGTTGACCATCCAATTTCCAACACGTTTCGACTTGTGAAAGCAGTGCGCACAATCAATGATATTTCCGGCGATGGAAAACCGGAAATCATTGTTTCAACCGAAAATTACTGGACAATGGCGCTGAATGGAAATGCAAGCGGAGAAACCGATTCCCTCTGGGCATTTACAACATACATTCATAATGCAAGCGCGGGTTCGATTGGAACTGCAGGTGATTATTCTCATCAAAAAGCACTCGAAGTTGCTTCCGACTTGAACGGCGACGGCTTTCAAGATGTCGTCATTGGAACTGGGGGCGGAAATGAACACGTATATGCAATTGATGGCAGAAACGGAAGAATAATTTGGACGTATGGAACAGACCATCCCGATAGTTTTTCGATGGGAGACTTTACAGGGGTTGATGCAAAACGCGATTTCACCGGTGATGGCATTCCCGACGTTGCTGCTGCTGCAAGCGCAACGGATGTTGGTGGAGTTGGCGGAAGAAGAAGCGCATATCTTTTCAACGGACAAACGGGCGAAATGCTATGGACTGCACCGCTGGAAGGATTTACTCACGGAATTATTTCCATCGGCGATATTGATAATGACGCTATTCCCGATGTTGTTGGAACTGTTGGCGAACCGACATACAAAGCATTTTGTTTCAGCGGCGCCAACGGTGTTATGAAATGGTCATTTTCTCCTTCTGCAACTGGAAGCGCAAAAGAGGTTCTCGAATTTCCCGTTGCAGGACAAACTCCTGATGTTATTCTTGGGGCATTCTGGGGACCGATATTTCGCCTCGATGGAGTTACGGGAACACAAATGTGGTCTCGTGCAACAAATGGCGATGGGGTAATGCAACTTGTGAGATTAAAAGACGTTACCAATGACGGCGTTGACGAAATTCTCGCTGCATTGTTAACTGGCGGCGCAATGTGTATCAACGGCGCAAACGGAAATATTGTTTGGCACAATTTTCCATCGGAAAATACGATGGGGTGTGCAAGCATTTCCGACTTGAACGGCGACGGCATTGATGAAGCAGTATTTGCAGTTCAAAATGTTGGCACATATTTTTTACGCGGTGATAATGGACAACAACTTGCACTCTTTCCAGCAACAACAACGGCTCAATCGCGGGAAATTGCCGTTGCTCCCGATTTGGATGGAAACAACAGTAACGAAATTATCATCGGGGGAAAAATCGGAAATGTAACATTGCTTTCCGGCGGACTTGATGCTCCCCAACTTGTACGTATCGAACATTCCATCCCGAAAACATTTTCCCTCAGCAACAATTATCCGAACCCGTTCAATCCTACTACCTCGTTTCGTTTGAACATTCCGCAACTTGCTGATGTGGAAATTTCCATCTTTAATATTTTAGGAGAGAACGTTACATCATTTTCGTATGAAAGCCTTTCCGCAGGTTCTCACGAAATTACTTGGGAAGGAAAAAACGATAATGGAGAAAATGTTGCGAGCGGCGTGTATTTGCTTCGGGTAAAAGTTAGCGATGATACAAAAAAATTATTTACTGCAACGAAACGACTGATGATGCTGAAATAAAAACATTGCCGATATACAATTAAAAACCTTCAAAGTTTGCAGGAGAGGAGACACGTCAAGTTTTTCCTCGGATTCTTCTTGGACTCAATGCAAGTCTTGGAGGTTTTTAAATATATCAAAATCGGAATGAAGCCCTTCTAAGTTCAATGGAACAATGCAATTTTTTTTTGAAATCTTATTATTTTTCCCAACTCTTGTTATAACTACTCTTTTTTTCAGAAAAAAATTATGGAGAAGTTTTTACAACGTTCTTGTCTTTGTTATTTGTCGTTTCGTTTTTTCCATTGTATCTGCACAATTTTAATAATTCCAGGAAGTAGAGAAAGAAAGACAACGACAATAATGACTTTAAAAATATGCTTGTCTATATCGGGAATAAGTTTTCCAAGAAAGAAACCAATAAGTGTCATACTCACCACCCAAAAAATTCCTCCCCAAACATTGAACGAAAAAAATTTTTGGTACTTCATTTCCGCAACACCGGCAACTACGGGGGCAAACGTGCGTGCAAACGGCATAAAACGCGCAAGCACAATGGTTATTCCGCCGTACTTTTCGTAGAACTCTTTTGTTTTCAGTAAATGTTCCTTCTTAAAAAAGCGCGAGTCTTTTCTTTGATACAATGCTCCGCCGCTTCTTTTCCCGATGTAATATCCAACGGCATCTCCAATAATCGCCGCAAGAATTACGGAAATATTCAACGTGTAAATATCGAACATTCCGCTTGCAGCAAATAAACCAGCAGTAACAAGAAGAGAATCACCCGGAAGAAAAAAACCGACGAGTAATCCGGTTTCTGCAAAAACAATTAGAATAATTGCGATGAGACCGCCCCATTGAATTATCGCTTTTACGTCAGTAAGAAAAATAAAAAAATCTTTAAGAGTTTCCATCGGTAAAAAAAAAAAGTCAAAAGCCGTTGCGTTTTGAAAACTTTTGATTTTTGAATATTAAAATGTGATGTTGATTTTGTGGGCCCTGTAGGACTTGAACCTACGACCCGCAGATTATGAGTCTGCTGCTCTAACCAACTGAGCTAAGGGCCCCCATTTCCATGGGAAAAAAATTTGCGGGGAAATATACAAAGTACTGATCCGTTGACAAAGCAAACAATGCACGATTTCCAAAAGGACGAACCTCGTACATCCTCTCATAGAAAATTTGTTAATTCAATGTCGCAGAGTTTTTCTCTGTAACAGAAAAAGCGATTCCGTGGAGACGAAATCGCTTTGAGAATTCTCTTGGATTGTTGTTCCGTTTTCTTACTTCATCAGCAACAATTTCCTCATTGCCTGAAAATTTCCTACGTGTATTTTGTAGAAATAGATTCCGCTGGTAAATCGTGATGCATCAAATCGTACAACTTTATATCCCGCATCTTTTTCATTGTTCACGAATGTTGCTACTTCTTGTCGAAGTAAATCATATACTTTTAGTATTACAAAACTATTCATGGGTAACTGATAACAAATAACGGTTACATGATTGAATGGATTCGGATAATTTTGCTTCAACGCAAAACATTTGAAATATTTTGAGTATGTAGATTATTCTACTTCGGATATTCTCTCTTCGCTACATTAAACATACTGCGTTTTCCGTATCCCGAAAAGTCTGTTTCGTCATTCACCTTTTTCAATACCTGTTCCGCAAGTTGTGTTCGTTCATCATTAGAAAATTGCGTTCGCATCTGCGTCAATGTAGTATATGCGTCGTCTTCGTATTCCACATCGCGCCGCACGAATAACATCCGAGATAGTAGCAGCGTGGAAATGCGCGTATCGGCATCGAGTTCCAAAATCAACGCGACTCAAAACGTTCTAATGTTTCAAATCCTTTTTCCCGCCATCCGTAATCGAGTGCAAGCAAAATCGTTGCGGCGCGTCTGCTGGTGCTGCCACTTCGGCAATTGGGTCGTAAAAAATTGCGGCGAAACTATAGAGAGAAAAAATATTTTGAGGAAAATGTTTTTATGTGTTTGCATTTTCAAGAGAGAGTAGTATATTCAACGAGCATTTTGTAAAAAATTTACAAGTATAATGGATTTAGCAAACATTTTTTTAGAGCATACGTTGTTTTCTATATTAGATTCAAGTTGTAAATGCAAGGTTAGGCGATTTATTGGGTAATTCAAAAATATAGAGCAGGTAATTAGATGAAGGAACTAAGAATAATCAAGCCATTGATAATAAGTTTAATACTTTTAATTGGTCTACCGTTTTTTAGAGGTTTTGTAAATCAAGATAGTATTTCAATAGGTGCATATCAACAAAACGATAATAAAAATACCACACCGCAGAAGGGTAAAAAACCGAAAAAGAAAAGCACACCGACATCCCCACAAAAACCAACGAAAGAACTAAGAGATACTCTCACGAGAAAAAGTGAATCTGAGTTACCCTTTCAACAAGGTGAAGAGTTCAACGAGACGGATACAACTTTTTCGACCGAGGATACTGCTAAAGGAATTCAAGAGGTTAATTACTTGACGAACTGGATTTCATTGGAACATATTGGGAAAAAGGAAAGACTTTCATTAATCCAAGAAATTGTTGCAGAATCATCAAGACATGTATTAAAAAGGAAAAAACTAGATTTTAATCAAACTGAAAAACTTAATCGCCAATGGGAGTTCGATAGAAAATCACTCAATAACAAATGGCTTGACGATTTTCTTATGAAGGAGGGAAAATTTAAAGAATCTTCCGAACAACTCGATTCATTGCGTCAAGCATTTCAAGAAGCAAAAATAAAAATTAGTAACTTACAACAAGACGAAAGCAGTATACGCAAAAACATTGAACTATACGAAAAACGAATTGATAACCTTCTTTCGACAATTACCAAGTTAGACAATGAGTACGAAAGTAGATTAGCCAAAATTTCCTATAGCATCTGTATAATTAGTAGAGTTAAAATAGAACAAGATGAACCAATAGATTCTTTAAGAATTTTATTACAAAATGCAGCGATTGAAAAAGCGATAAAGGAAATAAAAGGTGTTGAGGTGCAAAAAATGACAATTATAAACAAAGATTCAATTATTAGCAATATAATTTCAAAAAAAGAACAGGCATTAACGCGTATTAGTGATAACTTGGAAAAATTTCAATTGATTGATGACCAAATGACGCATACTCAAATTTTTAGGATAGGAGTGTTCCCTTTTGAAAAATATGCGATTAAAAAAGCAATTATGGAAAACGAGCAATTAACCTCCTTAAATAAATACAAACAGAGTGTAGAAGTCTCTGTAGCGAAGGATGACGAAACGTTTTTTTCCCAACTTAAATTGAAAAAAGTTGAAATCAAATTTATTCAATCTCAACATCAATCAGTTATTGATAATAATAGAAAAGTCGAGGAAAGAATTGTTATGTACAAGAAAGATTATGATCAAAAAAAACAAAAAACATTATTGAGTTTGGGACGGTTTAGAGATATAAAGGATTCTTTGAAGGTGATGCTCGAAAATAGGTCAAAGGAAATTATCAATGAAAATTTACGGACACAAGACATCGAGAAAGCAAGAACCACTTTTGATAGTGAGTATTTGTCATCCAAAACGAACTACGAGAATTTTTGGAAAAATAAAATTGAATATGTAAATAAAAATAAGCAATCTCAATTAGGAAATATTCCTACAACACAAGCAGACCATTTTAGAAAACTTGCGGAAGAAACTTATTCTGCAGAAAAGGAATTAAAAAACGATCTCTCAACATCCGTTATATTAACTGTAGGTTCAGAGAATGCTGAAACCGAAATTCGAAAAATATCAAGTAGGGAAGTAAAATATACCCCAGAAGTGATTGCTTTTAAGATTCTATATCTTACTATTGCTAACATCGAAGACGATGCATACGGCCTTTTGAACATTGCGTATAAAATTCGATGGACACCAATAGGCACACTTTTGTCAATGATTAAAGATACTCTTATTGACCCTCAACATAATAAAATTTGGCTTTATCGTCCATCAGAAGTAACAAGTCCACGATATGTAGACGAGAATCAACCTCCAGGATTTCGATTACCTACGTTACAAGAACTTACGGATTTGTCAAAACATCGTGATGAGTATTTGGATGAAAAAAATGAGGATGTATTTATTCTCTTAAAATGCGATGTAGAAGCACCGTTCCTAACAAATGAGCAAATTCAAGATGGATATAGTAATTACTATAAAGGATATGACTTTATTTCAAATTCAGAAACGAAAGAAAACGAAGTTTCTGCCGTTAACCTTTTTTGGGTAAAGGATGTAAAATTAACTTCTGATGAATAACGTCAATGATAAAACATTATTATATGATATTCTCAATTGTTTATATAATTTCATTTCTTGGATGCTCTTCCGCTGATATCGTAATCAAGAATAATGAACAAAACCAAGAACGAGTTCTGCCTGCGTTTAAAAAATTAGATTATTTTAGCAAAGAGCATCGAAGTTATTTCATTGGGCACTCGATTGGATGTAGTAAAAATAAAGAAGATGCACGCACGATTGCAGAAAATGGAGCGTTAGGCGACCTTTCCAGTGGTATTATTACGCGCATACAAGCGGTGCTTAAAGTTTATGAGGAAAAAACAGAGTATCAAGGAAGAATAATTAAAGATATAAGCAACATAGAAAAAAAACTCATCGAATTTTCAAATGTTCATTTGCCCAATTCCGTCTATACATTTGAAAACGAGGTGTGGTTAGACGAGAAACAACGACACTGTGTTTCTATGATTGCATATATCGAACGCGATGAATATTTCAATTTTTTTCTTTCGGGAGAAACAAATAAAAGTATCGAAGAATTCATCAGAGAGATAAATACATTATTAGACAATTGAAACAATTAACTTATTACCTATTTTTATGTGTCCACTAATTCTACGAAGCCAATTATGAAAAACCTCATTTCATTTACTATCATTTTTCTTGTATTTATTTTCGGCTGTAAGGAAGACCCCGATATTAACAACCCTCGGTACGACCCTTCGGTAAAACCGGTTGCAAGGTTTTTCGCCGATACCACGTTTGGGGCGTTACCCCTTCGTGTGAACTTTACTGATTCTTCTTACGGAGAAATTAAAA
>VGWC01000046.1 GCA_016873775.1 Ignavibacteria bacterium
GACGCTGTTATCAAACGTTTGCATAAATGCGCCGCGACCGGTTTTTACGTCAAGCACAAGCGCATCAATTCCTTCTGCAAGTTTTTTACTCATAATGCTCGCAGAAATCAACGGAATACTTTCCACTGTTGCAGTTACGTCGCGCAAGGCATACATACGTTTATCGGCGGGAGCAATTTCTTTCGTTTGCCCAATCATCACGAGACCGATTTCGCTAATGACATTTTTATATTCCGCAAGCGAAAGATTGACATTGAAACCGGGAATGGATTCGAGTTTATCAAGCGTTCCTCCCGTGTGGCCAAGTCCTCGACCGCTAATCATTGGCACGGGAACACCACACGCCGCAACCATTGGCGCAAGAATGAGCGAAACTTTATCACCAACACCGCCGGTAGAATGTTTATCCACCTTGACTCCGGGAATTTCCGAAAGGTCAACAACAACGCCGCTGTGCAGCATTTGTTCTGTGAGAATTGTTGTTTCCTCGTCATCCATTCCGCTCAGAAGTGTTGCCATCAAAAATGCGGACATTTGGTAATCCGCAATTTTTCCTTCGAGAAAATTTTTGATGAAGAATTCTAATTCGATTCTGCTGAGTTTTATTCCTTCTCGTTTCTTTTTTATGATTTCTACTGGGTTCATAGTTTCGTTTGTTCGTTTGTTGGTCGCTGGTTTGTTCGTTTTGAAATTAACTATCGAGCAAACCAACTAACATTTTTTCACTTGATTCCTCGACCACTTGAATCCTTGAATCCTAACATCGCAAGCATAATTCCCGAAATAGTTTTTCCATCAACAATTTTTTTCTGCTTAATCATTTTCAAAACTTTGTCGAATGGCAACACGAGAAGTTCCATTCCTTCTTCGCCTTCTTCCAGTTTTCTTCCGCCTTTTGCTTTGTGTAAATCTTGAGCGAGGAAAATGTGAAGTTGTTCGCTGCAAAATCCCGGCGTTGTAAAAATCGAAGTCAAATGTTTCCATTTCTTTGCAACATAACCGGTTTCTTCTTCGAGTTCACGTTTTGCGCAGTGAAGTGGTTCTTCATTCTTGAATAACTTTCCTGCGGGAAGTTCGATGATTTCTTGTTGCAACGGATAACGAAATTGTTTTACAAGAATTACTTTTTTATCATTCAACATTGGAACGACAACTGCGCCGCCATTGTGAAAAGCAACCTCCCGAATCGTTTTTGTTCCGCTTGAAATATATTCACATTCGTCTTTTACAATATCAAAGACTACACCGTTGTAAATATTTTTTCGATTGAGAAGTTTGAGGTTTGTCATTTGTTTGTCATTCCCACGAAAGTGGGAATCTACAATTTTTGAAAGTGGTTACCGCTTACGCGGGAATGACATTGATTTTAATTTTTTACCTGCACAATTTGTTGTGTCGGAATTTCGATTCCTTCTCTTCGAAATGCTTCAATTATTTTTTCCCGAAGTTGCGTTTCTGTTTCAAAACGTTTTTGATATTCATTGACAAAACCGACACATTCAAACGTCATTCCGAAATTTCCAAAATCAATTAAACATACATCAGGTTTTGGTTCTTGTACAATATTTTTGTGCGAAGAAAATAACTCGAATAAAGTGCTTTTCACTTTTTGAACATCGGCATTATAGGCAACATTCACGCGGACAATCGCTCGCATCATTTCATTTGGAAAAGAATAATTGACGATTCTGTTTTTAACAAGTTCGGCATTCGGAACGACGATAATATTTTTATCAATATTCAAAATGCGAGTGCTGCGCAAGCCGATTTGCTGAATGTCTCCGATTTCTCCCGATTGCATTTGAATTCTATCGCCAACGTGAAACGGTCTATCAACAAGAATAACAATCCCAGCAATCATATTTGCAATTGTTTCTTGCGCCGCGAGTGCAATTGCCAGCGAACCAACGCCGAGTGAAACAAGCAAACTTCCGATGTTCACGCCAAAATTGTCGAGCAAAATCATTGCTGAACCAAGCATTACGACGATTGTCAAAAACTTTTCAAAGAGAGGCGTAACTGTTTCGGAAATTTTTCCCGAATCACTTTGCAGTTGCTCATCAAAATACCATTCGACAAGCGCGTTGAGAATTTTGAGAACAATGCGTGAAGAAACATAGAGAGATATTACATAAAATCCATTGCGTACAAAGTGAAGAATGCGCGATAGTTCTTCATCGGAAGCAAATCTTCCTTGCAGTTCTGTAATAGCAATGTATGTTCCAAGCAGCAAAAATATCGAAGTGATTTTTTGTTTGAAGAGAACGACAATTTTATCATCGAGCGTAGTTTCCGATTTACTCGTGAAACGCTTTTCGATAAACGTAAGTAAAAATTTTCCGATTTTTCCAATAATAAATCCCGCCGCGATAATAATTGCGGCAAGTAAATATTCATTGGAAAGTATTGTTGCGATAAACATTATTTTTCGTTTGTTGGTTTGTTAGTTAGTTCGTTGGTTAGTTTGGAATTTATGAGCGAACTAACTAACGATTTTATCAATTTCTTTTGCAAGTATAAAATCTTTTTCCGTTAATCCGCCTGCACTGTGTGTGAAAAGCGTGAGCGTAACTTTATTCCAGCGAATATCAATATCGGGATGATGGTCAAATTTTTCCGCGAGGATTGCAACTTGATTGATAAAACCAATTGCTTGAATAAAATCTTTGAACACAAATTGTTTCGTGATTTCATTCTCTGCAAGTTTCCACACGGAAAGTTTTTGTAATTCTATTTGAATTTGAGTTTGTGATAAAAGCATTTTAGTTTATTTGTTTGTCGGTTCGTTCATTCGTTCGTTTTCAAACTGACTAACAAGTAAACGAACTAACGAACAAACGGTTATTAAAAAACCCCTTCAGCTCTTCGCACTTTTCCCATCTTCATTCCCAAAAACCTCTCTCCTACTTCGGAAAATTTTTCGGGAACATCGCTCACGAAAAATAGAATATTCGGTTTGTGTTTGCTCGTATTGCGCAAACCTTTTTCTTCTAAAAGAAGTTTCACTGATTCAGCAGTTGCAACGCCTGAATCAATTAACGTTACGTCTTCGAGAACATTTTGAATTACGTTTTTCAATAATGGATAATGCGTACATCCGAGAACAAGCGTATCAATTTTGTCTTGCTTGAACGAAAACAAATATTCTTTCGCAAGCATTTCCGTTGCTTTGTGTTCGGTAAATCCTTCTTCTGCAAGCGGAACAAACAACGGACAGGATTTTCCAAATACTTTTATCGAATCATCAAGTTGACGAATAGCATTTGTATAAGCATTGCTCGCAATTGTTGCTTTTGTTCCAATTACTCCGATTCTTTTTTTTTTCGTTGAATGAACAGCAGATTTCGCTCCGGGAATGATTACCCCAACAACCGGAACATTCGCTTCTTTTTGAACAACATCAAGCGCAACGGCAGAAACGGTATTACACGCAACAACAATTATTTTCACCTTTTGCGAAACAAGAAATTGTGCATCTTGTTTTGCATAACAACGAACAGTTTCAGGAGATTTTGGACCATACGGAACTCGTGCCGTATCACCAAAGTAAATTATGTTTTCGTGAGGAAGTATGTTGAGAAGCGAATGGACAACAGTTAATCCACCGATACCGGAATCAAAAACGCCGATGGGAAGAAAAGATTTGTCATGCATAAATTCGGCAAGAAATATAGAGAAAGTGGAGGAAAAGAAATGCTTTTGTATGTTCGTTTATTACTGATTTACTATCGCTTACTTAAAAAAATAAATCCACCTCATTGCTAACAGATAAAAATTTTAAGAAGTTAAGAACATCTCACAAATGATTATTTTGTGAGATGTTCTAAATCTTTGAATGGAAATTCTGAAAAATAAATTCGGATTTATTTTAACAAAATCATTTTTTTCAGTGAAGAAAAATTTTCTCCGCTCTCACTGACGGCAACCATTCTGTAAAAATATACCCCACTCTTTATGCTTGCGGCATTAAATTCCAAAGTATATTTGCCAGCAGATAATTTCTTTTCAATAACTGTTGCAATTTTCTCTCCTAACACATCATAAATACAAATTGAAACGTGAGCCAAGTTCGGAATATCAAATTGAATATTCGTTGTTGGGTTAAACGGATTCGGAAAATTCTGATGCAATGCGAAAGTAGTCGGAATTCCTTCAATCTCCGTTACGCTTGTTGTTAAACGATTTCCAAAGTACACAGTATCTACAATTGTTCCCGATAGTATTTGAATTGTATATGTTCCAGGTGAAGTCGGATAAGTTTGTGTCCAACCAGATTGTTGTTGTTCACTTACAATATACTCTCCGTGAAATAATCCGTTAAACATAAACCAACCCTCCGCATCCGTTAAGAGCGAATCTGTTTTTGTTCCGTTTAAACGTATTTTCCAATTAGGTAAAAATGGTTCACCTTCATCGTACGTACCATTTCCGTTGAAGTCATTAAACTTTCTTCCTATAATTTTTCCAAGTTGAAAATTTCCAAAATCTTTTCCGCTGTCAACTGTACCGCTAAACAAATTCAGCGCATACAATCCCGGAGGAGGAGGTAACGTTTGAATCCATTCGTCTTCTTGTTCTTGTCTTAAAAAATATTGACCGGGAGAAAGATTGATGAATTGAAAATTTCCCGATTGATTCGACAGCAGGGTATAAGTTGCAGTGCCGCTTAAGCGAATGATGCGTTGTGAAATTCCATTATCACCGCTATCTCTCATTCCGTTTCCATTATAATCAACAAATGAATACCCGGAAAGTTGGCAAGGAAACGCATTACCAAAATTTCTGCTATATAGTGAATCTCCACTTATGAGCGTAATATTATGTCCTCCACTTCCAACAGGAAAAGTTTGCAGCCATCCGGTTTTTACAAATTCACTAACAACATAATTCCCCGGACGCAAACTGGAAAATATGTATTGACCGTTCACATCAGTGAACATTGAATCAAGCTCGGGTCCGGTAATTTTTACTTTCCACCCAAATAATGGCGCGTCGCTCGTATCTATATTTCCGTTTCCGTTGAAATCGTGGAAAGTAATTCCTGTGATGTTTCCTTTTTTGAAGTTACCAAAATTTTTTCCCTCAATCACTGAGCCGCTTTTTATCGACAGAACATATAATCCCGATGATGGAAGAGAATGATACCAATTATTAGGTCGCAATACCTTTAGGGTGTAATTTCCTGCATGTAATTGTTCAAAAGAAAAATATCCGCTGCTGTCAGAAAACGTAGAATCGTTTTTTGCGCCAACAATAGTTAATTGCCACGACGAAAGAAACGGTTCATCGTTATCGAACTGGGCATTGGCGTTTAAATCATGAAAAACTTTTCCCATAACTTTTCCATACTTAAATAGACCAAAGATATTTTCAACCAAATGTTGGCCGGAAGAAAGTTGCAGTGTATAATTTCCGCTTGACGGATAGGTAACTTCCCATTCGTTCGAAACAAGCGGCGAAATAGTATAGGTACCGGATTCAAGTCCATAAAATAAAAATCTTCCTACGCTGTCGGAAGTTACCGTATCCGCCATTGTTCCGCTCAGTGCTATGCGAATATTTTTAATAGGAGTTTTTTCCGTTGAGTCAAGAATTCCATCTTGATTCCTATCTTCGTACAATGTTCCCGAAATTGTCGCAAGTTGAAAATTTCCAAAATTAAATCCTGTTGTATCAGTTTTATTCGGCAATACAATTTCGTATGCTCCGTTTCCTTCCGGATACGATTGAATCCATCCGTCTTTTTTTACTTCGTTGATTTGATATACTCCGGAAAGGAGATTGTTGAATTTATAGATACCATTCGCATTTGTTTCAACAGTATCATTTGCCGTTCCGGTAACAACAAATTTCCAGTGCTCAATTCCAATTTCATTCGAATCACGAACACCGTTAGAATTTTCATCATTCCATTTTATTCCGGAAATAGAACTTGCTTCAGTATTTCCGAACAACATATTTTCACGATGTTGCCCAATTGAAATCTGAATGATGTATTCTTTCGTTGGCGGAACAGTTTGTATCCATCCATCTTGCGGAATTTCAGAAAGACGATATACGCCAGGTTTCAGATTATCAAAATAAAAATTTCCCAAAGAATCTGTCAGCACAGTATCCGCAGTAAGTTTTCGCAAAACAATTTTCCATCCGCTTAAACCGTTTTCATTGGAATCTTTTATTCCATTTGCATTGGCGTCGTGAAATTTCATTCCGGAAATATGGCTAAATCGCACATTGCCAAAATTTTTCCCTTTCAATGTATCATTGCCGAGCGTACGTAGAACGTGAATCCGCTCATTATCTTCATTGAGAGGAGGAAATGTTTGACTCCAATGAACGTTTTCTTCTTCCTGTATCGTAACAATTCCGGGAAGTATATTTTGAAAAACATAATTTCCTAACGAATCCGTCATTGTCGAATCAATGTCGTATTCCATATCCACGTTGAAGTGTGGACCAAATTGATATACTTTCCAATTTGCAATTCCCGTTTCATTAGAGTCACGATAAGCGTTTCCGTTTTTATCATTAAATACAGTACCGCTCACCATTGCAGAAAACGTAATCCGAAAATCATCAATCGCCCATCCTTCTTCCGTTTCGGATTCATCCGAACCAAATCGAAAACGAAATCGAACACTCGGCTGCAATACCAAGTCATCCAATTTAAATGAAGATTGCACCCATCCGCTGTCTTCAAAATCATAATCAGATGAAGAGTAACCCCAATTTCCATCGCCAATGAATGCTACCGAATCTTCAACATCGTACCAATGCACAGCAGAAGTGTTATTGAACAAACCAAGTGTTGAAAAATTTATACCGTCAATGGAATATTCGAGAACTGCGCCATCATATCCTCCTTCTGTTTGATAGTTATGAAAAAAACTCACTATGGGAGTTTCCGATAGAGAAGAAAAATCAAAAACCGGCGAAAGGATAAATGAGTTTTCCAATTCACGGTACGTTCCCAATGTATCCGTAACCCAACATTTTTTGCCGCTGTACGCTTTTGTAATAAATTCTTTATTCGGATTTCCTCTTGTCCAACTATTTGAAAGAGAAAAAGAAGCAGTACTCCACGCACTCAATGAATCTTCGAACGAATCAGCATACGGAAACGAAGTTATTTTTTTTGTCACGGTAAATTTTTTAAATCCTACATCATTATTCACAGTACTATCGGGCAAATAAAACGAACGAACATACATCGTTTTCTCTCCGATGGAATTTGGTGAAAATGGTGTAACAAATGTCAACGTTGCTGTTGGGGGATTTCCACTCCAAAATGCGTTAAAGTTTTGAAATTGTCCGTCGTTCTGAAATTCAGGAACTGCATTCAGTTTATAAACAAGCCCGATAGTTTGTGGCGGCGTTCCTGTTCCTCCCCACATCAATTTTGTCTGAACAGAAATCGGAACATTGATAAGATACGGTTCCGGGAATAATCGCACGGAAGTAACGGAAACATCAGCAAGCGGTTGTTTTCCGATTTTGATGTTATCAAGAAATAAATTATTTCCAAAATCATTGTATCCAACAAATGCAATGAGAACGTTATTATTTGCAACCGTTGAAGGCAATACAAGTTTTTCTGTTCTCCATTGCGCAGGTCCAGGAATAAAATAATCATCCGTTACAGCAGTTTTCAAACTATCTCCGCCTTTTTTATAAATTCTTGAAAACGTGTTTCCTCCATTCGTAGAAAGCAATACAAAAAGACTATCGCTAAACTGTCCATAACGCGCATATGCAATGTTAAATTTCAACGAATCTCCATTCTGCAAACCCGTGAGAATCGGTGTAAAGAGAGTATCCGTTTCTGTGGAAGCATCGTAATCGTAAAAATTCATAAACGTTGAAGCAATTCCGACACCAAAAGCACTTGCTTCTGTAGAAAGTAACCACGTAATATCACTATCCGGATTGGAAATACTCCATCCTGTAGGAGGAAAGTTTTGGCTCTCAAAATCTTCAAGATAATACGATTTAATAATTTTTTTCTGATTTGTTCCGTAAGAATATTTCTGCTCAAACGAAAATCGTCGAATACCCTTTACATTTTTTTTCTTTACTACTAATGCCGGTTTTTTTCTTGAAGAAAATTTTTCGTTGCTCAGTGTTACAGAAACACTTGAAATGGTAAAGAAAAAAAGTAAAAGCAAAACGAGAATATTATTAATTGATTTCATAGGGTTCTTTTTTAAAAATAAATCAGTATGTAATTTCACTACCGACGAAAAAAAATAGTTCGTGTATCAATGGAAATACGTCAATCTCGATGGTGAGTGGTTATCCAATGTTTTACGTATTGCACAATTTCGTCAGTAGTTGTTCCGGGAGTAAAAATTTTTCCGCATCCTATTTCGGTTAATTTCAAAATATCTTGTTGCGGAATAATTCCGCCACCGAAAAGCAGAACATTATCCATTTTCTTTTCATCCATGAGTTTTTTAATACGAGGAAAAACTGTCATATGCGCGCCACTAAGAATACTGATTCCGATAACGTCAACATCTTCTTGTAACGCTGCCTCAACTATCATTTCGGGAGTTTTTCGTAAGCCGGAATAAATCACTTCCATTCCCGCATCCCGAAGCGCCGCCGCAACAACCTTTGCTCCTCGGTCGTGCCCATCTAATCCAACTTTTGCTATTAACACACGGATTTTTTTTTTCATAACGAAGACTATTTTTTGTTTTGTAAAGAATTATGAAATGGAAAATTGTTGTAATGCAAGAAACACTTTACAAAGCGGAAGCCCAACGACGTTATAAAAATCGCCATTGATTTTTTCGATAAACACTGCACCAATATCGTCTTGGATTCCATAGGCACCCGCTTTGTCGAACGGTTGAATTTTGGTTACGTAAAATTCTATCTCATCGTTTGTAATTTTTCTGAACGTAACTTCTGTTGCTTCAAACGATGTATGCGTGCGATATGATGGTGTATCAAGAATCGTAAATCCTGTATAAACTGTATGAGTATTTCCACTTAATTCTGAAAGCATTTGTTTTGCTTCTACTGAAGATTTCGGTTTGCCAAATGTTTTACCATTCAGACACACAATCGTATCTGCACCAAGAATAATTGCTTGAGAATTTTTTTGCGCAACATTCTTTGCTTTCTGTAATGAAAGTAACTGAACGTTTTCCTGCGGTGTAAGTTGAGAAATTATTTTTTCCTCTGTTTCGCTATTACAAACTGAAAAATGAATTCCAAGAAGTTGGAGTAATGCTTTTCTTCGTGGTGATACGGAAGCAAGAATAAAATTTTTTGAAAAATGAAGCACGACGTTTGTTGTACATAAAAAAAGCGATACGAAATGCATCGCTTTTCAATAGTATAATTATATTATCGAAACATCGCTTTGATACTTCCCCACGTTTTCCGAACGCCTGAAACAAAATGTGAAACTGAAATAGTTTCCGAATATTCAGGTTGGCGACCTTCTGAGAACAGTATTTTTATGCGATATTGGTATAATGTTTCTCCGCTTGATTTAAGCGCAGAATAATCTACAAACTCGTATTGAGAAGGCGTGTGTTTTGGACTGATAGAACCGATGTAAGTGAATACACCATTCGTTCCCGCTTTTTTTTCTATCTCAAATAATTCTACATTTGTTTCATTAATAGTAATCCATCGCAACAATACTTGCGAACCGTTACTAATTCCGCAAAACGAATTACCTTTGAGAACCGTTTCTGATAACAACGTTGAAGAGAATAAAAGAAAAGAAGTACATAATGAAACAATAATTTTATTCATAACAATTTCTCCGAAGTGTAAAAAAATTTTTGTGCGCGAGGTGGGACTTGAACCCACACAGCTTTCGCTATACGCCCCTCAAACGTACGTGTATGCCAGTTTCACCACTCGCGCAAACAGAAAAAATTTAACTGTTATATTCTCGTCAAATAAACGAATTATTTTACGTTATTGTTCATTGACGTGTGAGCCTGGGTGGGCTCGAACCACCGGCCCTCTGCTTAAAAGGCAGATGCTCTACCCCTGAGCTACAGGCTCAATTATCAAAAAAAATCGGTGAAAAGATACTAAAAGTTTCTGCTTCAAAAAACGGAAACAATTTTAAGTTTTGCCAAATAAATAATTAATCTTTTTTATCGAATTCTTCTACAAAAAATAATTTTTAGTTTATTTCTTCTATGGGTGTTGGCGCTTCGGTTGGAATCTTTTTCCTATACATTATTCCTAAAGGAATCAGCACACAATAACCAATAATCAAAAGCAATGGAGATAACACAAGCGGAGTAAATCCGTGTACATCACTTTTAGAAAGCAGAAAATATCCTGCCAAAATAAAAAGTAATCCGATACCCATTACAACAAAATTTATTGATTCAAAAGGCAAAATACTTTCAATTTTTGAATGTTTTTTGATTCGTTTTATTTTTATAGCCATACGTTTAAAAGTTTAATAGTACATAAAAAAACCTGGCGTTAGGGAGGGAACACCAGGCTTGACCGTATTCTTGAAACAGCAAGGGGAGAAACTGTTTCAAAGGTCGAGCAAAATATACGATTCGCAATGATTTAAATCAAGTTTTCAAAAAAAAATCTTTCAATTATTTTTGAGAAAATATTTTACCGCCTTCAAGTCGAAAAACACAACCGCCAAGAATGAAATGTTCATTATGCGTAACAATAACAAATGTTTGCTGAAATTTTTCATTCAGTTCTACAAATAATTCGCGTAACATTTCTGCGTTTGTAATATCCAAGTTCCCAGTCGGTTCGTCGGCAAAAATGATTTTCGGCTCGTTCATCAGTGCTCTCGCAATTGCAACACGCTGTTGTTCACCTCCCGAAAGTTCATTCGGCTTATGTACGAAACGCTCATGCAATCCGACTTCTTTCAACAAATATTCTGCACGGCTTTTTGCTTCGTTTGTTTTCATTCCAGCGATGAGTGCGGGAAGCATTACATTTTCCACCGCTGTAAATTCAGGAAGCAAATGATGAAATTGAAACACGAAACCGATTTCTTTGTTTCGAATTCGCACTAATTCTTCATCATATAGTTCAACGATATTTTTTTCACTAAAAAAAACACTTCCTTTATTTGGTTTTTCCAATGTGCCAAGTATGTGCAATAACGTACTTTTTCCCGAACCCGATGGTCCGACGATCGAAACAATTTCTCCAGAATATATTTCCAAAGAAATTTCTTTCAACACATGAATATATTGTTCTTCCTTTTCATTCACAATGAATACTTTGTGAACATCCTCTGCGCGAAGTAGAATTTTCTTCTCTATTCCCATCGAATTGCCTCCATTGGAACAACGCCGCTTGCACGCCGCGAAGGAATGTATGATGCAATTGCTGAAAGAAGCAACGAAGCAAATGATACAGTGAAGAAATCTACGAAGTGAATTTCAACGGGAATTGCAGGAATGATATATACCGTCGGGTCAAGCGGAAAAAGATGAAACTTATCTTGCAAAATTACAACGAGTAATCCAAGAATAATTCCGAACACTGTTCCAAAAATTCCAACGAACATTCCTTCGAGCATAAAAATTTTACGAATGGATTTTTTCTTTGCACCCATCGAAACAAGAACTCCGATGTCGCGTTTTTTTTCTAATACAGTCATTGAAAGTGAACCGAGTAAATTAAACGTTGCAACGGCGATGATACACGAAAGAATAATGTACGCGCTCCATCGCTCAATGTTCATTACGGAAAACAAATCTTTGTGCAAATCGTACCACGTTTCGATTTGAAGTGATGTGAGATTTTGGATGCGGGGTGTGAGTTGTTGTTTCACAAGTTCTGATTTTGAAATATCATTAAGGCGAATTTCGATTCCTTGAATATTTGTTGCGTGAAATAATTCTTTTGCTGCATCCATCGAAACGAAAGCAATCTGTCCATCAAATTCGGGATTCTTTGTTTCAAAAATTCCTGCAACACGAAATCGTTTTGCTTGCGGAATCAAACTTCGCAGCATCTCCCCCATTTCTTCTGGACTATAAATCGAAACATAATTTCCCACAATCAGGCCAAGTTTATCTGCAAGATTGAACCCGATTACAATATCAGAAATTGCGCCGGAATCCTTCGTTGAATATTTTCCAAGAACAATTTTCTGCCGAATGTCAATCGTGTTTTGAATTTCACTTTCGTTCACTCCTTTCAGCAACACGACTTGATTTCCTTCGCTTGATTGCACCAAAGCTTTCTTTGCAATGTACGGAGCGAATGATACTATTTCTTTTTGTTGTTGAAGATTATTTTTGATTTCATTGTAACTCTCGATTCCTTTTTTTCCTTTTCCTTCAATGCGAATGTGGGGGGAAAATCCAACAAGAACTTTTTGCACAACGCCGCTGAATCCATTAAACACGGAGAGAATAATTACCAATGCCGCAACACCGACAGTAATTCCCACGACAGAAATCATTGATATTATTCCTGCAAAATGTTTTTTCTTCTTTGCAGAAAAATATCTTCGCGCGATAAAAAATTCGTAACTCATCTATGAAAAACGCAAGGTATCAATAATATTTATTCTCGAAACTGCACGAGAAGGAATGAACGATGCGAGAAAACTCAATACAAGTACGCACAAGGAAACAATAGCAAAGTTTTCCCATTGCAATAAAATTGGAACATTCGACATAAAATACACATCAGCACTGAGTGAAAAGAAATGATACTTTTGTTCGAGCAAGCAATACGATAAGCCGAGCATATTTCCGAATATCATTCCGACAACTCCGATGAAGATTCCTTGCAACAAAAATATTTTTGCGATTTCTTTATTTGAAGCGCCGAGTGATTTGAGAATTCCAATGTCTTTTGTTCGCTCAAGAATTAACATCAACAATGCGCCGATGATATTCACTACTGCGACAATAGTTATCAATCCAAGGATAAGCGGAATTGGTTTCTTTTGTAACTCAAGCCAAGAAAATAAATTGTGATACAATTCAAAAACTGTTTGTGCATAATGCGGATAACCGGCAAGTTTTTGAATTTGTTTTGCCGCTTCATCTGCATGCGAAACATCGTTCATCATTATATCAAATCCACTTGCAGCATTTTGCAGTTGAAATAATTTTTGTGCAGAAGATAAATCCGTAAATGCAATAACATCATCGTATTCCGCCATCCCCGTTTCATAGATTGTCCCAACAACAAATTGTTTCGCTCGCGGCTGAATTCCATCTTTTATATTCGGAACATCAAATACAATGACTTTATCATTGAGTTTTACGTTCAATCTATTTGCGAGTTTTTTACCCAAAATGATATGAGATATGAGATGTGAGATGTGCGTATTACTATTAACCACTGACAACTGACTACTGACTACTGACTTCTGGCTACTTGTTTCTACTACATATTTACTCAACAATTCGCTCGCTTGCTCTTCTTCAATTCCTTTCAAAAAAACTCCTTCGATATTTTCTTTCGAGCGAATCAGAACTTCTTTCGCGGCAAAAGGTGAAACTGATTTTACGTTGGAAACTTGTTTCAGAATTTTTTCCGAAGTTTCTTGATAATGCGGAAGCGGTTTGTTTTGAAATCCTGTTACGTGAATGTGCGAAGTAAATCCGATCACTTTTTCTTTCAATTCTTTTTCAAATCCGCCAACGATTGCAAGCGCGATAACAAGAGCCGCAGTTCCTAACGTTATTCCGAGAATTGCAAACGTATTGATAAACGAGAGCAATCCGCGTTTGCGATTTGATTTCAAAAAACGTTTGGCTATGAATAATTCGTATTTCATAATTTAGATGTTAGGTGATAGGTGATAGGTTTTAGGTTTTAGGTGTTTGGTTTCTGCACTTCCTTACTTCTAATACCTAATACCTAACACCTAATACCTAACTTTACACATACAATAAAAACACTCCCGTCAATGCAATCACCAATCCCGCAAATGCATGCGAATATCTCTCAGCAATTTTATGTTTGATGAGTTCGATTCCTTTGGTTCCAAGAAAACTTTGTAACTCCATCATTACTAACGTTACGATAGAAAATGAAATTGAAACAATTGCAATTCCCCACCAACCGTAACTCGAAGCGAGAAACATCAATGGAATCAACGGCTCGCACGGACCAAGTATAAATATTGCAAACAACGTCCATAACGTTACTACTTTCTTCGAAGATAAATCCGGTGAATGGTGATGATGATGTTGCGCGTGTTTCATTCCCCACAATGCATAAGCAATTCCAAAACCAATCAGCAAATACAATCCGATTTGTCCCCGTGTTGATTCAACTCCTTGCAGCAATGTAGAAGCATAACCAAGCGCAATACCTATTCCCCCAAGAACGATTGACGAACCAACGTGTCCAATCGAAGCAACTAACACGGTAAAAAACATTTTCTTCCTCGACCAGTTTTGCGCTTTCCCAATCATTACAAACGGCATCCAATGGTCCGGCGCAAAGGAATGAACAATTGCGATAGATATGGTTGAGAGAAGAAGTAAAGTAAAAGAGTCCATCGTTGAAGAGTAGATAGTAGAAAGTAGTTAGTAGGTATGGAGAATGGAGTTCATATAAGAATCTAACAACTTACTCACTTCATCAAGCAAAGAAAATAATTCATTTGTCTCGCCGTAATGTAAATCTCTTGAGAGAATTAAATAATAACGACATTCTTCAACTGAACCTTGTGCTATATTATAAAATTTAACTTTGTCCGGTTTCGTTCTCTTCTTAAATCCTTCGGCAATGTTTGATGGAATAGAAATCGCCGCTCGCCGAAACTGTGAAGTAAGAACGTATATTTCTTCTTTCGGAAATTTGCGTGTGAGTTTATAGACAGACAAAACAAATTGGTGTGCTTTCTGCCAAACAATTACATCTTCAAATTTTTTAGATGGTTCCATTCTTTTTTTTACTATGAATAAATTGCTAATCTAATGAAAAGTAGACAGTAGACAGTAGTTAGTAGTCAGTAGGAAAAAACTACTGCTGTCTTTCTACTATCTACTATCTACTGACTACTGACTACTTTCTACTTCCTACTTAAATTCCAGCAAATACCCATTAATAAACTCATCAATATCTCCATCCATAACAGAAGTAGTTTGCGCCGTTTCAACATTCGTGCGATGGTCTTTTACCATATTATACGGATGAAACACATACGAACGAATCTGACTTCCCCATTCGATTTTCTTTTTTGTTTTTTCAATCGAATCAAGTTTCGCTTCTTCTTCCTCGCGCCGCAACTGATACAAACGCGACTTCAACATTTTCATTGCGCGCTCACGATTTTGAAATTGCGAACGCTCTTGCTGACACGCTACAACAACTCCCGACGGAACGTGAGTAATACGCACTGCAGTTTCCACTTTGTTCACGTTTTGTCCACCTTTACCGCCGGAACGATATGTATCAAAGACAATATCGGCGGGATTGATTTCGATTTCCGCATCGTCCTCGATTTCGGGATAGACAAACACGGATGCAAACGATGTATGTCTTCGGGCGTTCGCATCAAACGGAGAAATGCGTACGAGACGATGCACACCGCTTTCCGCTTTCAAATATCCGTACGCGTATTGTCCAACTACTTCAATCGTTGCGCTTTTTATTCCCGCACCATCACCTTCCAATTCATCAACAAGTGAAACTTTGTAACCGCGCCGCTCACACCAACGCAAATACATTCGAAGAAGCATTTGCGCCCAATCTTGAGCTTCCGTTCCACCCGCTCCCGAGTGAATTGTGAGAATCGCGCTCTTTCCATCATCCACTCCGCTTAACATCGAACGAAGTTCTAAATCGGCGAGAGATTTTTCAAGTGAGGAAATTTCATTCGTGAGTTCGCTTCCGTACGCTTCATCATTTGTCTCGCTTACTAATTCTTCCAACGCAAGCGCATCATCGAGTAGGCGTTTGAGTTTTGCATAATCATCGAGCCACACTTTGACTTCGCTGACTTTCTGCATTACTTTTTGTGCGGTTATGTTATCGTTCCAAAAATTCGGCTCTGTTGTTTTTGTGTGAAGTTCTGCTACGAGTTTCTCTTTTCCATCAACGTCAAAGAAACCTCCGCAACTGCGTTACGCGTTCGGAAAGTTGTTTGAGTACGAGTTCGGTGTTTTGGATGTCGAGCATAATGAGAGGGATTTTAGGTTTTAGGTTTTAGGTTTTAGATTTTAGAAGTTAGATAGTAGATTGAAGTTGAAATAACTCAATAAGGTTTCTATCAACGAGTTTCAATGTTTCTTGATTTAGAAAACCGATTCTTCCAGCAGAAAACTTAATATCAATTGTAGCAAGTTTATTCAATTTCAATAAAGAATCTTTCTTTAAGAATGGAAAAGAACTTTGTCGTAGTAAAATTTCATTGTGATGTATGAGCGCAAACTTTGTCGTAATAAAAGCAACCGTTACATCTAATGGACTTTCAACTAATACTAATGCAGGTCGAAGTTTGTCGCCTGAAAAATCAGTGAAGGGAAACAGGATGAGTATAATGTCGCCTTTGTTCATTATGCTTTTTTGATAACATCATCGAGCGTGTATAAATCTTCTTCCTCTTCAAGAAATTTGAAACTTTCTGATGACGAAACAAGTTCTTGTATTCCCTTTTGCAGAATAACTTCTTCTTGCTTTTGATAGAGGAATTCTGCAAACTCACTTACTTCAACAAGTTTTTCTTCGGGAAGAATGTGTAAGTATTGGACAGTTTTTTCTATGACGTTTTGTTTATTCATACAAAGGTTCTTTTGTTTTGTTTGCAATGCAAAATTCGCATCCAATCGTTATTCGCATTGATAGGCGTACATTAAATTTTGCGGGCAAAAGTTAGAAAATATGTGAAGGAGAAAAAAACGTTTGCTGTATGATGAATGTTTTGTATGTTTGTGCAACAAAATAAATTACTTATACATTAATATGCCTCTCAATTCATACAACACAAACCCACAACCCATAACTTCAAAACAGTATTTCAAAATATTGTTTCTCATTAACATTGCTCTAATACTTGGATTGGTAGCGTTTGCTTCATTCTCGTTCTATATTGCACGTACTTTAGAACATAATCAAGATTCTGATGATCTTCGTGGAACATCAAGAAATTCAATCTAAAATGTCAGAAGAAATTTCCCATCTTTCATTATCATTATGTCATCAAACCACACATCGGGATATTTTACTAATCCATCGAGATGACTTGCAACGCGAACACTTCCTCCCATTGATTTATTGTCGCCGAATGCAATGTGAATTGTTCCCATCACTTTTTCGTCTTCTATAATTTTTCCAGTAAGAATTGCTTTATCGTTCGTTCCAATTCCGAATTCCGCAACGGTGCGAGCATCTTTTCCAAACGGTTCAATAAGTGAAATAAATTTCTTTGCGTCTTCTCCACCAGTGATTTCAGTGGCAAAACCATTTTCCACATTTATCCGAATCGGTTCTTTCACCATTCCAACTTGCGCCATCGAACCATCAACAACAATTACTCCATTCGATTCGTTTTCTAATGGTGCGAGATATGCTTCTCCCGTTGGCAAATTTCCCGATTCACCTTTCTTCCGAAACAATCCTGAACTCGCAAATGCTTTTCTTCCTTGTATCGGCATTGAAATATCCGTTCCCAATTTCGTCGTAACGCGAATAACATTTGTTTTCTCTAACATCGCGCAGAGTTGAAAAGTTCGCTCGGCAATTTTATTGTAATCCGCATTCATACAGCGAATCATAATTTCTTCCGTTACACCGGGAAGCGTTGCAACACGAACACCCATCGCACTTGCCGCTCGTCGTGAATCTGTGTGCGTCAAAGACTTCGATGTTGGACACAAAACTACATCGAAGAGTTTCATCAATTCGGCAACTTCTTGTGGCGGTTCTTCTCCATTCGATTTTCGCGGAAGCATTTCGACAAGTAGCACTTCATTTCCTAAATCTTTTGCCGCTTGATGAAGTGAATACGCAAGATTTCGTGAAAGTTCATCTGTAATAACGAGAACTTTTTCATTCGGTTGCAATCCCATACAATCGCGAAGTGCGATGGTGGAAGCGGAGAGAAGTTCAGGGTTCATAGTCTTTAAATTATTTTACATGAAAAATGTTGGTTGTCATTATTGTAGAAATAAACCTGCGCCCGGACCTACAGGAATTCCCATTGAAATCCAAACCATCAACATGATCGCCCATCCGACAAGAAAAACGATAGAATACGGAAGCATCATCGCTATAATCGTTCCTAATCCTGCATCGGCTTTATAGCGTTGAATAAAAGCGACGATAAGCGCGAAATATGACATCATCGGAGTAATAATATTTGTCACAGAATCCCCGATGCGATATACACATTGCGTTAGTTCAGGCGTGTAACCGACTAACATAAACATCGGAATAAATACCGGAGCCATAATTGCCCACTTTGCCGAAGCGCTTCCCATAAATAAATTCATTGTTGCCGATAAGACAATAAACACAATCATAAGCGGAATTCCCGTAAGTCCAATTTCTTTGAGAAACTCCGAACCTTTCACGGCAAGTATCAATCCTAAATTTGTCCAATTAAAAAAAGCAACAAACTGCGCGGCAAAAAAAACGAGAACGATATAT
>VGWC01000047.1 GCA_016873775.1 Ignavibacteria bacterium
TTTTATTTCTACATTTTCTGAGTGCGGGAGATATCCGTTTTTCGTTACGAGCAACGTATAATTTCCCGGTTTTAATTCTACATCACCGCTGTTATATGTTTGGTCGTTCAGTTTTATTTCTGCGTCATTTGGCGTTACATCAATGGAAATTGTGCCGCTGTTTTTGGTGAGAGTAATATCGCGGGAAATTTTTTCTCCGCGTTTTATTTCTACATTTTCAGAGTGCGGGAGATAGCCGCTTTTCGTTACGAGCAACGTATAATTTCCCGGTTTTAATTCTACATCACCGCTGTTATATGTTTGGTCGTTCAGTTTTATTTCTGCGTCATTTGGCGTTACATCAATAGAGATTGCGCCGCTGTTTTTTAAGAGTGTGTTGGTAAAATTATTGTCCTCTCCTTCTTTCACTTCAATATTTTTTTCTGTATCAAGATAACCTGCGAGCGTGAGTTTAAGTTTGTAGGTTCCGGGGTAAAGCCATAATCCTTTATTCGTTTCTCCTTTTTCTGAGTTGTCAATAAGAATCTTTGCTCCCGTTGGTGTGCTTTTTATTTGCACCGATGCGAGTTCCACTTCTTTCAGTGCGAACCGAAACAACGTATTGCTTGGAGAAACATCTATTGCTTGCTCGATTGTTTTAAAACCTTGTTTTTCAATTTTTATGGTATGTTTTCCCACGGCAACTTGCTGCGTGGGAGAAGAAGAAAGTTTTTTTCCGTCGAGTGTAACTTGTGCATCGCTTGGCTCCAGTAAAAGATTGAGCGATACGGTTGTTATCTCCTTCTCTCCCGTAACTTTCAACTGAAACGTTTTTCCGCTTTCAAATTTTATATCGTAGTCATACAAAATAATTTTCAACGGAACATAACCCTCTGCATACACTTCTACCACACGTTCATCGGGTTGCAAAAAAAGAAAATAGCGACCAGGGTCTTTGTTCACTTTCACTATCCCGTTATACGCCTGAAAAGTTAATCCGCTTAAATCGGAAAGAATAATCAGTCCCGCGCACACACGTTGGTTTGCATCTTTGATACTGACATCAATCAACTCATCGGGACGATATTCACCTTTGCCAACAACGCGCATTTCGTTTTGAGCGAAGAGGATGGTAGCGGAAAAGAGGAAAAGGAAAATGTATTTCATAGTATTAGAAAATTAGGATGCTTCCGAATAACCCGTATCACGCTTTTCAGAAAATGAAGAGTCGAACGAAAAAAAATTCTCGACATCAATATCGAAACCCTTTGCAGAGTACGAACCCGCGCTTTCATTGAGAATATATTCGCCTTTGTATTCTTTTCGAACAATGCGATACAGCATTTCAGTGAATGCGTCAATATCTTCTTCGTTGTTGTAACATCCTAATGATGCGCGCGCCATTCCCGGCATCGTTGCTTTATTCCCGGTTACCATTTCTTTCATCAATCGCGCATCGTCTTCAGGAGAAATTTTTAACATTCGTTTTACGTACGGTTGTGCGCAAAAACATCCATTGCGAATTCCGATTGCGCCTTCCGTTCCCAAGATAGCGGCAACAAGTGCATTGTGCATTCCTTCGATGTTGAACGTAATGACGCCTACTTTGTTTCGCAAATTTTTTGTTGGTCCGTACAGAACTATTTTCGGAACATTCTGAATTTTTCTGAAAGCATATTCGAGTAATTCCAATTCGTGTTGTGCAATTGCGTCCATTCCAACTTCTTCGAGAATTGCGAGCGATTTTGCAAGCGCAATAATTCCAACAACATTCGGAGTTCCTGCTTCTTCTTTCTTCGGTGCATCGTCCCAGTACACATCATTCAGCGAAACGGCTTTTACTGTTCCGCCGCCAACAATATCGGGTTCGCCGTGTTCAAAAATTTCTTTCGGCGCAATAAGAACGCCGATTCCAAAGGGAGCGTACACTTTATGCGCAGAAAAGGCAAGGAAATCAATATGTTCATCGTCATCGTTCGGAAGAATGTTAATTTTACGATGAGGGACAAGTTGCGCCGCATCCACAAATATTTTTGCGCCTGCGTTATGCGACCATCGCGCAATATCATAAATAGGATTGCATATTCCCGTGATGTTCGACGCGCCGCAAACAGCCACCAGTTTTACTTTTCCCTTATACGCGTCGAGCGTTTTTTTTAACACATCGAGACGTAAATATCCATCGTCATCAACGCCGATGTGAATTATGTTTTTATGTTTTCTCCATGGCAAATCGTTCGAATGATGTTCCATTTCCGTTGTTACAATAATATCGTCGTGCTGAAATGGAAAACGATTGCTTATTTTGTTCACTGCTTCCGTTGTGTTTTTTCCGAAGATAACAACATTCTCATCTGCATCCGCGCCAAAAAAATCGCCGATAAAAGCGCGTGCGTTGTCGAAAATTGCCGTTGCTATTTGCGATTTGAATCCTGTTCCGCGATGAACGCCGGAATACCACGGCAAAAAATTTTCGATGCACGATATAACGGATTGAAATGTTGGTGTACTTGCAGCATTATCGAGAAATACGTAGCGGCGCCGCGTTCCGTCGAGAATTGGAACATAAGAATCAATGCCGACAATGTCGTCGCGAAGTGATGCAAGCGTGTGATGTTCGTCGGAGGAAAATTTATTCATCGGGTTAGAGTGATTTTTTTCGGTGAAAAGTTACAAGATTTTTTTGAAACTTTCTCAATTTATTTTTTGTAAAAAAGATGTTGTCGTACCGTTATTTATCCGCGTGGATGAAATGTTGTATGCACTTCTTTGAGGAACTCTCTGTCAATATGCGTATAAATTTCCGTTGTCGAAATATCGGAATGTCCGAGTAATTCCTGCACGACTCGCAAATCGGCGCCGCCTTCGAGTAAATGCGTTGCGAAAGAATGACGGAACGTATGCGGATGAATTTTTTTTTCTAATGCTTTTCTGCCGTAATATTCTACGATGTTCCAAATCATCATTCGCGTCAGTTTTTTTCCGCGCATACTCAAAAAAAGATGTTCGCTCACGTTTTGTTTGAGAGTGAATATGTTGCGTATTTCGTTTTCGTAACGGCGAATCCACTGTAATGCAATTCTTCCTATGGGGATCAATCGTTCTTTCGAACCTTTGCCGAACACGCGTACGAATTTTTCTTTCGTATATACATCGTTCTTTTTGACGCCGAGAAGTTCCGACACGCGCATTCCTGTTGCGTATAAGGTTTCCAAAATTGCGCGGTCGCGAATCCATATTTTTTGTTTCACGGAATTTTTTTTGTTTGCAAATTCTTTGCCGTTTGCGGATTCAAGTATATAAATGATTTCGTTTTGATGGAGAACTTCAGGAAGTGTGCGCGAAATTTTTGGGGTTTCGATAACATGAGTCGGGTCAATTGTAATGCGTTGTTCCCGCAGTAAAAATCTGAAAAATGCTTTCAGGGAGGAAATTTTGCGCGCAACAGATTTTGATGTAAGTTTTTTTTTTGACAGGTGAATAAGAAATTCCGTAATTATTGTCCCAGAAGTTTGTTCGAACAGAATATTTTTTTTCTTGAGAAATTGTAAAAATTCTTTGACATCATTCGAGTACGATTCGAGTGTGTTTTGAGAAAGATTTTTTTCTAAAGAAATATGTTGACAAAAAGAACGAAGAAGGGGAAATGCGGAATCTGCAGCGGATTCGTTTTGAGTTTTTCGAATGTTCTTCGTTGTTGGCAAAACAGATTATGGTTGAAAAAATATTTGTACGGCGACTACTTGCCTCTGCCCAACCAGCGCGTTACTTGTTCGGGAATGTCCGTAATAATAAAATCAACATCGCTTTTCATCGCTTTTTCGAAATCGGCTTCGGATACGATGTTGTATGCACCGAGGTAAAGTTTATTTGAGCGTACATCGGTGATAAGATTTTTTTTCAGTGTTTTGATATCGCACACAAACGTATCGGCACACGACATTTTGCAGAGCGAAGACGGCGATTTTCGAATGTGGCGATGAGTGTCGTAGTTGATGCCGCGCTGCAATTGAGTGTTATAATCAAAAAATTCATGAAGAAGATTGTGGTCGAAAGAAGTGAACAGTACATCGTTTTCCATTCCGAATTCTTTTACGAGTTTGATACTTTTTTCTACGATGAAATTATATTTTGCGTCATTGCCGTACGATTTTACTTCGATAATAAGTTTAATTCGGCCTTGGCAAATTTTCAGAACATCGCGGAGCGTTGGTATAATTTCGTTCGAGAATTGCGGATGAAACCACGAGCCGACATCAAAATTTTGCAATTCGCGAAGCGTGAACGTACTGATTTTTCCTCTTCCATTGGTTGTTCGGTTTATGCGATGGTCGTGAAAGACGATAACTTTGCCGTCGCTGGAGCATTGAATATCGAGTTCAATCATATCTATGCCAACTTCAATTGCGCGGCGAAACGCAACGAGTGTGTTTTCAGGAAATGTATCCGAACATCCGCGATGCGCGGCAACAAGAGGACGAACTTTTAAAGGAAACATATTTCTCCGCTACTGTGAAAATTCAAATTGTTGTATTTGTTGAAGCAATGTAGAATGAATTGCCTGCACTTCTCCTATGCCGTTCATAGTGAGAAGATTTCCTAATGAGTGGTAATATTCAATAACAGGTTCAGTTTGTTGTGCATAAACGATTAGACGCTTTCGAACAGTTTCTGGTTCATCGTCGTTTCTTTGAATTAACGGCGATGAACATTTTGGGCACGGTGTTCCTTGTGAAAGTTTATCTAATGTTTTGTTAAATGTTGCGCCGCACGTTTTGCAACAAACTCGTTCCTGCAATCTTCGGACGATTTCGTTTTCATCAACTGAAAAATTTATGACACAATTCAATGGTAATTTCAGTTCGCCAAAAAGTTGTGTGAGTGCAATCGCTTGTGGAATTGTTCTCGGAAATCCGTCGAGAATAAAACCGTTTTTTGCATCATCGTTTGTAACGACTTTACGGATAATTTCAATCATCAAATCATCCGAAACTAATTGTCCCGATTCAAGAACCGATTGAACTTTTTTCCCAAGCGGCGTTTCGTATGAAATTTCTTTCCGCAACATATCGCCCGTAGAAAAATGTTGAATAGAAAAATGCTCCGCTAATAATTTTGCTTGTGTTCCTTTGCCAACACCCGGAGGTCCGAGTAAAACAATACGCATACAACTCACTCTTTTTTTATCCGACTTTTTTTTCTAATTGTTCTTCTAACGATTGAATTACTTCCTCGAGTAGTTGTATAATTCTGTTGTCGTATTCGCGAATACGTTGTTTTCGCAGCATTCGCAACACATCTTCTTTCGGATAGTTTTCGAACAGAGAAATAACAGCGTTTCGAACTTGGGGAACAGGATCATTGAGAAACAACGAAAGATGTTTCACAACAGTATTGGTATCTGATGAAGAACGAACAAGAAGTTGCAATGCTTCCGTTCTGATTACGTGCGAATTTCCCGCCATCGAATACTCCATTAACGTTCTCACTGCCTTCGGCGCGTCAAATTTTACGAACGATTTTAACGCCGCAATACGTATTTGCTCCTGATATGAATCTTTGTTTAACCCTTGAATACAGTATGAAAGCGCATTTGCAGAATCAATTTTTGTCACCGCAGAAAGCGCTAGCGCTACAACAGAATAACTAGAATCTTCCAAAACAATTTTTTGGAGCGAAGGAAGAATTACCAGTTGTCGTTCACCTTTTATTTTTTCGAGCGTACGAATTACCGTCGCGCGTACTTTGCTGTTCGCATCACGCAACGATGAAAGTAGTTGCATCTGCGCTTTCGAAGAATGAACAACACCTGCTAATGCTTCTGCCGCATTTGCACGAACTCCCCAAAAGGAATCGTTTGCTAATCGGTTGATAATGGCTTCAGTGAATTTCGTGCTGTCGTCGGTAAAAAGATTTCTTCGTACAATGTCCAGCGCTTCCAAACGCGCAGGTGTGTCGCCGTGTTCAAGGAGATAGAGTATTTCATCTGTTGTGCGTTCAAATTCGAGTTGTTTTATGAGCGTGGACCCTTTATCAAAAACAATGGCAAGCGGTTTATCTTCAAGGGGAAATGAAAATTCTTTCGTGCGACGGTCAATCCAAATTTGTTCGACTTTACTTCCAGCGGAAGTAAAAAATTCTATTTCGACGGGAAGCGAAAAAAATCCCGTAAGCGAATCGAGTTTCTGTGTTTGACGAACAGTAAGTTTTAATACATCTTTTGTCTCATCGTAACTATCTTCCACAATAAGTTCGGGATAACCGGATTTATACAACCATTGATTGAAAAACCATTGCATATTGATTCCAGTCGCTTCTTCAATCGCAATCTTCAAATCATTCGTTTCAACGTTTTTGAACTGATGTTTGCGGAGGTAATGTTGCATTGCTTTCCACCATAAATCATCGCCTAAATATTTTCGAATCATATTCAAAACGGCGCCGCCCTTTGCATAAATGTGTTCGTCAAAAACTTCATCCGCATCAGTATAACCGTTCCAAACAATCGGTCGCTTTTCGTCGTTGTCCGCCGAAATTGCTTTTCGTTGAAGTCCCAAAACGAACCACATCATATCATCGTTACCTCGTTCGTGTTCAAGCCACATTGCTTCGCAATATGCGGCGAATCCTTCGTGTAACCACGAATGTGACCAATCGCGAGTTGTTACAAGGTTTCCAAACCATTGGTGCGCAAGAACGTGTGCAATGAGCCCATCGCTTTTGTAATCGAGGTGTGCGCGTGCATCGTGAAGTGTTTTTTCATGTAATATTGCGCCGCCCGCATATTCCATTCCGATATTCAAGTAATTATTTACAGTAACTTGCGTATATGTTTCCCCCGGAAATGCAACGCCGATTTTATCAGAAAAAAATTTTATAACTGATGGCGTTTTGGAAAACGTAATATTGGCGTTTTCCTTTTGTGCATCTGGGATAAGATATGCAAGTTGAATTCCATTGGAAGTTTCGACACGTTTAACAAAGTTTCCAACGACGAGCGAAATCAAATATGATGAATGTGGTTTGGTATCAACATAATGGAACGTCGTGGTTCCGTCTGCGTTTTTCTTTTCTTCGCGGAGTGTTCCGTTTGCTACTGCCGTTGTTGTTCCTTTGACCGTAACAGACATTTCACTGGTGGCTTTGTCATTCGGATAATCGTAACACGGAATCCAGCAATGATTATCTTCCGATTGTCCTTGAGTCCATGCTTGCCACGTTTTGCCCTCGACGGTAGAATCGGAAACAAAATATAATCCGCGTTTCGGTTTTGCAGAATAGGTAATGGTAACGCTCGTTGTTTCGTTGAGTTTGTACGGTTTTTCCAATGCAATTTTTATTTTCTTTCCTTCAAGAAAATACCGTAGCCTTTTTCCGTCGTGTGTCGTTGCCGAAGTGAAATTCATTCCTTCCTGGTCCAGTTCGAACACTTTGAAATCGGAACGAAGCGGAGTAAACGTAATAGTAGCAGTGCCGGAAACAGTACGCGTGGATTCATTCAATGAAAGATTGAAAGCATAGTGAAGAATATCTGCATTTCGTTCGCGGGAAAATTTTGCATTTTTGAAATTTATTTGTTGAGTGTAAGAATGAATGTCTAGCGCAAGAAACAATGCAAAAAGAATTATCAAACGTACTAGGTTCATAGCATTTATACTTGAATGAGAGGTTGAGAAAATGAAATATAGTTAGTGTTGGAATAAGGAAGTGTGTTCATCAAAAATTTTTTTGATGCTCCCATTTCAGAAGAAGTTACGGCGAGTTGTCCGCAAGCCGCTTCGATGTCTTTGCCAGCGCTGCTTCGCACAAAAACAGTTACCCGTTGCTCGCGAAGTTCTTGGACGAACTGGTCGAACGATTGTCGTGTTGGTGGTTTGAGTGTTGCGCCGAATCCATTGACTCCGGTAAATGCAATCGAGTGAAACGGTATAATATTTATTTTGGAAGGAACACGGCGAACAAGTTCCGATAGTCGTATCACATCAGTTCTCGTATCGTTTTTTCCATCGAACACAATATATTCAAAAGTAATGCGTTGTTTTGTTTTTGCATAATAGTATTCTGCCGCAGATATAACGTCGTCAACGGAATATTTTTTTGTTATTGGCATAAGTTGTTTTCGAAACGAATTATCAAGCGTATGCAGCGATATTGCAAGTTTTGCTTTGCATTGTTCATCTGCTAATTTTCTGATGTTGTCGGCATAGCCAGCAGTGGATATGGTGATATGTTTCGCAGATATTTGCATTCCCGTTGAAAAAATTTCAATGGATTTCAAGACGTTTTCGTAATTCAATAATGGTTCTCCCATTCCCATAAAAACAACGTTTGTTAGTTTCTGTTCGGTGTGTTTTCGTTGCAACCATTGTTCTGCAAACAATACTTGACTGACAATTTCACTTGTTGTTAAATTTCGTGTTAACCCCATTGTCCCTGTTGCGCAAAATTTACAATCGAGCGGACATCCAACTTGCGTCGAAACGCATAATGTTAGTCGTGAACGATAGTCCAATTCTTCGTCACATTCAACTGATGGAGAAGGAATAAGCACCGATTCAATCAATGCATTATCGCGAAGCCGAAAAAGGAATTTTGTTGTTCCATCAATGCTCGAAATTCGAGAAGAGACAAGGTGCAATTGTTCTATCATTGCTACGGTATGAAGCAATGAACGAAATGCTTTTGACAACGAAGTCATTTCGTTGAACGAAGAAACTCGTTCTCGATAAAGCCAATGAAACAATTGACTTGCGCGATATGGTTTTTCTCCAAGCATTGAAACAAAAACTTGCAGTTCCGATTGCGTGAGACCGGTGATGTTTGTTAATTCAGCGTTCAAGGGAAAAATTGGCAAAAATTCGGCACAAAATACTAATTCTTTTTGCGGTGAACAAGCCTACGCGGAGAAATTTATCTTCGCATTTTTATTGAATGATGTATAGTTTTGAAGGAAAGATTTTTCGTACTTTTTGCCGCAAAAAACATTCGTGCTATGAACTCACCGTTTCAAAACTTTTTGTTTCCCGTATCACTTACATTTGATGACGTTCTACTCCTTCCGCAGTATTCCGAAATTCTTCCGAATGAAGTTGATACATCTATTTCACTTTCAAAAAAATTGCATCTTGACATTCCAATAATTTCTTCACCAATGGATACTGTAACAGAAAGTGAAATGGCAATTGCGATTGCAAACGAAGGAGGAATGGGAATTATTCACCGCAACTTTTCAATTGAAAGACAAACAGAAGAAATCAAAAAAGTAAAATCGAAAAATAAAAAGTTGTTTGTTGGCGCCGCTGTCGGAGTTGGAGAAGATGCAAAACGACGTGCGGAAAATTTAGTAAACGCAGGAACAAACGCGCTCGTGATTGATACTGCACACGGTCATTCTAAAAAAGTAAAAGAGATGCTCGTGTTTTTGAAAAAGGAAATTTCTGAAATCGTTATTATTGCTGGAAATATCGGAACAAGAGACGGAGCAAAATTTTTGATTGACAATGGAGCAGATGTGTTGAGAGTTGGAATTGGTCCCGGTTCAATATGCACAACACGCATAGTTGCCGGGGTCGGAATTCCACAACTCACTGCAATTATGGAAACATCAAAAATTGCAAAGCGAAATAAAATTCCCATCATTGCTGATGGAGGAATAAAAAATTCCGCTGACGTTGTGAAAGCATTAGCCGCCGGCGCAAATGTGGTGATGCTCGGAAATTTACTCGCGGGAACGGATGAAAGTCCCGGCGAATTGATTGAACTTCACGGACGGCGTTTCAAACATTATCGCGGAATGGGTTCGATTGGTGCAATGCAAGGAATCGGCGGCGATAGATATACGAGCGGTTTGAAAGCAACAACGAAAACTGTTGCCGAAGGTGTTGAAGGTCGTGTTCCATATCGTGGAAGTTTGTCAAATGTTATTTCGCAAATCATCGGTGGTTTGCGCTCGGGAATGGGATATGTCGGCGCGAAAAACATTTCTGAGTTACATAAGAAAGCAAAATTCACATTCATCACAAAAGCAGGAATGATTGAGAGTTTGCCCCACAATGTCGAAATCACATCTGAAGCGATGAGATGAAATTCTCACGCAAAGACGCGAAGTCGCTATTTATAAATTTGCGTCTTAAATTATTTCTCGATAAACTTGTTATGAAACTCTTCTTCAAAAGCCATTTCTTAAAGTCGCAAATCCAAAACCTCCTTTGCATCTTCGCGTCTTGGCGTGAGATAAAACAATGCACGATTCAATAGCCATTCTCGATTTCGGTTCACAATTTTCGCAACTTATTTGCAGACGAGTTCGTGAACTTGGTGTGTACGCCGAACTTTTTTCCCACGACACTTCAAAGGAAGAATTATTTTCCCACAACATCAAAGGAATAATTCTTTCGGGTGGTCCCGCAAGCATATATGAAACCGATTCCCCGCAACTCCACCACTCAATTACTCAACTACTCAACCACTCATCTACTCCCATCCTCGGAATTTGTTACGGAATGCAACTTCTCGTTCACACGTTGAAAGGAAAAGTATCGCGCAGTGAAAAACGTGAATACGGTTTTGCAGAAATTGAAATCGAAAAAACAAACGAGATTTTTTCTTCGCTTGAAAAAAAGCAAACCGTGTGGATGAGTCACGGTGATGAAGTAGAGGAATTGCCAAATGGATTTTCAAAAACTGCTTCGAGTGTAAATTGCAATTTCGCTGCGATGGTAAATGTGGAGAAAAATATTTTTGGTGTCCAATTTCACCCGGAAGTTGCGCACACAAAAAATGGAAAAGCCATTCTGAAAAATTTTGTTCTCGGTATTTGTCAATGTAAAAATGATTGGAGTGCAAAAAGTTTTATTGACGAATCGGTTGAAACAATTCGCACAAAAGTCGGGAAAGAAAATGTTCTTCTCGGTTTGTCGGGCGGAGTGGATAGTTCGGTAACTGCGGCATTACTTCACAAAGCAATTAACAAACAACTTACGTGTGTTTTTGTGGATAATGGTTTGCTCAGGAAAAATGAAGCAGAAAATGTTCAACAAACTTTCAATTCGTTTCCACAATTCAATCTCATTGCCGTAAATGCAAAAGAAAAATTTCTTTCTGCTTTGAAAGGAATCACTGACCCGGAAGAAAAACGAAAACGTATCGGCGAAACATTTATTCGTGTGTTTGAAGAAACTGTACGACAAGTTTCCAACTTGTCAACTGGACAAATTGGAAATTTGTCCTACAAATTTCTTGCGCAAGGAACATTGTATCCTGATGTAATCGAAAGCGCACACCCGGAACGAAATAAAGCGCACAAAATAAAAACGCACCACAATGTTGGCGGACTTCCGAAAGATTTACACTTTGAACTCATCGAGCCGTTGCGGTATTTATTCAAGGATGAAGTGCGGCGTGTCGGACTTGAACTTGTTTTACCCGAAGAAATTGTATTTCGCCATCCATTTCCCGGCCCTGGATTAGCAGTGAGAATTATCGGCGAAGTAACGGAAGAAAATTTATCGCTTCTCCGCGAAGCAGATGCAATTTTTATCGAGGAACTTCGTTACGCAAATCTTTACCGACAAGTTTGGCAAGCGTTTGCTGTTTTAACGCATGTGCAAAGCGTTGGCGTAATGGGCGACGGAAGAACGTACGATAAACTTGTTGTTCTCCGCTCCGTTACGAGTGATGACGGAATGACCGCTGATTGGTCGCGATTGCCCGATGAACTTCTCGCAAAAGTTTCTTCTCGCATTGTCAATGAAGTTCGCGGCATCAATCGAGTTGCGTATGATATTACTTCCAAACCGCCAGCAACAATTGAATGGGAGTGAGAGGGAATTTTAGATTTTAGATTTGCTCGTCGTTAACTTTTAAGTTATCTTTGTGTTGTGAAAATAGAAAGGCAAATAATTTTTCACCGACAATATTTCATAGATTTTTATTTGAAACAGACGGAAACGGTTCAAGAAAAAATCGGTTATGTTTTTCGAATAATAAAAACTGTTGATAAAGTTCCAGAAAAATTTCTAAAATATATTGAAGGAACCGATGGGCTTTATGAAATCAGAGTAGAAGTAAGCGGAAATATTTTTCGCATATTTTGTTGCTTTGATAAAGGAAATGTTGTCGTCCTTTTCAATGCCTTTCAAAAGAAATCACAAAAGACTCCAAGACAAGAAATAGAACTTGCTATAAAATTAAAGAAAGAGTATTTCACACTAAAAAAATAAAACATTATGAAAAAGAACGAAGCAATACGTAAAGCAAAAAACTTTGATGAGTTGTTAGATGTTCAGTACGGAAAAATCGGGACAAAAAAGCGTGATGCGTTTGAAGCACGTGCGCAATATTTTGTTATCAGCGAAATGTTGAGAGAAGCGCGACGTGAAGCCGATTTGACGCAAGAACAACTAGCTGAAAAAGTTGGAACAAAGAAAAGTTATATCTCACGACTCGAAAATGGAAAATGCGATATTCAACTTTCTACATTGTATAGAATTTTTGAAGACGGATTAGGAAAACGCATCAGTTTACTCATTGCATAAAATAAATTTGAAACACAATGCTCTCTATTGCGTTGCATACGATATTACTTCCAAACCGCCAGCAACAATTGAATGGGAGTGAGAGGGAATTTGTATTTTGGTAAAAAACAACTGTTCTTGTTGATTAGCGATTGGCGTATTTGAATGGGGAGTTGTATAAATGAAGACTTAAAGTGTTTTCAATTTTCCTTTTACTTCGTCCACACTCGAATATCCTTTCTTCTCCATCAACTCTTGCAATTCTTTTTCAATTCTCTCAAAACATTTCACTCCTTCTTCAACGAGTATTGTTCCAATTTGCACTGCACTTGCGCCGCAAAGTAAATATTCAAAAACGTCACTTCCGGTTTCAATTCCTCCAACACCGATAATCGAAATATTTCTGTTCAGCAATTCATAAAACTTTCTCACGTTTGCAAGCGCAGTTGGTTTTGCATACTTCCCACCTATTCCGCCAAATCCGCCTTTCGGTTTTATCATCACCGTTTCTGTCTCAACATCAATCGCGAGTCCATTTCCCAATGAGTTTATACACGTTACGAATTCAAGAGGAAATTGATTCAACACGTTTGCCATTTGTTCAAAGTGAATGAAATCAAAATACGGAGGAAGTTTTACGCCAAGTGGCTTTTTGCAAACTGAAAAAACTTTTTCAAAAAGAATTTTTGATTGCTCAAAATCATATCCGACTTGTGGTTTACCGATGAGGTTGGGACACGATAAATTGAGTTCGAGCAAATCAATTTCTGTAACAGAAGAAAGTTCTCTTACAATCGTAACGTTATCATCAAACGTCATTCCCGAAACACTGACGATATACGGTTTTCCGAATCGCTTCAAGGACTTTGCAAACTCTGCATATTTTTTGTAGCCGAGATTCGGAATTCCCATCGAGTTAATGGAGCCATACGGAAGTGAATGATAACGCGGTGATGGATTTCCTTCGCGTGGTTCAAGTGTGCATGATTTGGAAAGTATCGCGCCGGATTTTGAATTGCCAATCGCTATTAGTTCTTCTAATGAAGTACACAATGCTCCGGAAGCATTGTAGATACACGATGGAAATGTTACATTTGCAATTGTTATGGAAAGTGAAATCATACGGAAAATTTTTGTGGGAAAATTTACAAAAAATCTAAAACCCTTTCCGTTTTTCTCACAGAAAATTTTCTATATTTGAGCCCGAAAATTTTCACGCCGTGTTTTCCTTCACTTCCGAATTAAAAAAATACAATGCCTCACCGAATTGAGGTACTCGCGCGCCACAGAGAAACGCGAGCCCAACTTCGTCGCTCAAAACTTCATTCTCTTGGTTTTGTTGACGTTCAGCGGTTTTATCTCCTTGATTGTATTACTATCTCTTCTCACTTTTCTCCGTTACAACTTCTAAAAATTTCTTCCGCATTATCAAATCCCGTTTCACAACAAGTTTTTATTGACGAGCCATTTCTTCCCAATGAATTTAAGTGGGCAATTGAAATCGGGTTTTTACCCGGTGTAACTGATAACATTGGAAATACAGCACGCGAAATTATTTTAGATTTATTTAGTTACAAGTCGCAAGTTTCGAGTTACGAGTTAATGCCGAGCAACTTGCAACTTGTAACATGTAACTCGCAATCTTCATCACTCCTCGACGAGTCGAGTCATCGACATCACTCAAATACTTCTTCAGTTTCCTCACATTCCACATCTCACATCTCACATCCGAAAGAATTCTCCGTTCATTCATCAACGCTAATGCTGCTTGATGGATTTCTTTCGATGGGACAAGTGCAAAAGATTTCAGAAGTGTTTGCAAATCCGCTCATCCACTCCATTCGTATAAAAAACAGAACTGCATATCGCAACGGAAACGGAATGGGAATTCATATTCCGAAAGTAGAATTGAAACCGCATCCGCAAGCAGATGAAGTACATTTAAATGTAAGTGATGAAGAACTTCTGAAAATTGGAAAGTTTGGAATTCTTGATAGAGTTGATGAAAGTGGAAATGTCAACGACTCGACTCGTCGAGAAATTCGTCGTGGTTCGCTTGCACTTGATTTAGAATATTTGAAAACGATTCAATCGTATTTCAAGTCGCTCGGAAGAAATCCCACTGATGTTGAACTTGAATCGCTTGCGCAAACGTGGAGCGAACATTGCAAACACACAATCTTCGCAGCGCAAATTGATGAAATTGAAGATGGAATTTTCAAACACTATATCAAACGCGCAACGGAAAAAATAAGAATAGCGAAAGGTGAAAACGATATTTGTATTTCTGTTTTTCACGATAATGCCGGTGGAATAATTTTCGATGAGAATTTTGTCGTTACGGATAAAGTGGAAACGCATAACACTCCATCTGCACTTGACCCGTTTGGCGGCGCGATTACCGGAATTCTCGGAGTGAATCGCGATGCGGTTGGATTTGGGAAAGGCGCAAAACCAATTCTCAATCGTTACGGATTTTGTTTCGGATTTCCTGATGATGAACAGGAACTCTATCGCGATAAAGAAAAATTCAATCCGTTACTTTCTTCAAAAAGAATAATGGAAGGTGTGATTGATGGCGTAAATGTCGGAGGAAATTGTTCCGGCATACCAACACCGCAAGGATTTTTGTATTTCAACGAGCGCTACAAAGGAAAACCTCTTGTGTTT
Organism: Ignavibacteria bacterium; assembly: GCA_016873775.1. Taxonomy (NCBI): domain Bacteria; kingdom Pseudomonadati; phylum Ignavibacteriota; class Ignavibacteria; species Ignavibacteria bacterium. The sequence continues at coordinate 15,165 of VGWC01000047.1, forward strand.
GTCGGAACTGTGGGAATCATTCCAAGAAATTACGAATTACGAATTACGAATTACGAATTACAAAAAACCCCATCACTCCATAACTTCAACACCCTCATTGAGAAATGTGCTCAAATCGGCGATTATATTGTAATGATTGGCGGACGAGTTGGACAAGATGGAATTCACGGTGCGACATTTTCTTCCGAAGCATTACACGAAGCGAGTCCATCCACAGCGGTTCAAATCGGCGACGCAATTACTCAGAAAAAACTAAGTGATGCAATAGTTAAAGAAGCGCGCGATTTGAATTTATTCAACAGCATCACGGATAACGGCGCAGGTGGATTATCATGCTCCGTTGCAGAGATGGCGAAAGAGTGCGGCGGATGTTTTGTTGAACTGGAAAAAGTTCCGACGAAATATCCCAATCTTCCTCCATGGAAAATCTGGATTTCCGAATCGCAAGAACGTATGACTCTTGCAGTTCCGAAAGAAAAATGGACAGCATTTTCTGACTTAATGAATCGCCGTGGAATTGAAGCAACCATCATCGGAGAATTTACGAACAGCGGAAAATGCGTCGTAACATTTCACGGGAAAGAAGTGATGAACATTGATCTGCATTTTCTTCACGATGGATTGCCGAAGAAGGTTTTGAAAACAAATGAAAGAAAAGAGCATAGAGCAAAGAGCGTAGAGCAAGGAGTATGGAGCGAGGAACAACGAGACTCGAACAACGGAAAGAGTTTTTCATCTCAACTACTCAACTACTCAACTACTTCAAACACACATCACAAATCTCATATCGCAAATCTTTTACATCTTCTCTCCCATCCGAATCTCACAAGCACAGAATTTGTTTCGCAGCAATACGACCACACAGTTCAAGGAACGGGCATCATTAGTGGTTTGCAAGGCAAAGGACGCGTGAACGGAAACACGAGCGTGATTCGTCCGTTGTTTAATTCGTGGAAGGGAGTTTCTGTTTCGCAGGCATTGTATCCGCATCTCACGGAATCGGGTCCATACTTGACTGCAGGATTTACGATTGACCAAGCGATTCGCAATCTTGTCGCAGTAGGCACACCGTTGAACCACATTGCATTGCTCGATAATTTTTGTTGGTGCGATTCCAATAATCCAAAGCGATTGTGGCAATTGAAAGAAACTGCACGCGGTTGTTACGATTTTGCCGTTGATTTCGGAACGCCGTTTATTTCAGGCAAAGATTCGATGTTCAATGATTTTCATGGTTATGATGAAAATGGAAACGAAGTCAATATTTCCGCATTGCCAACGTTGTTAATTTCCTCACTCGGCGTTGTACAAGATGTACGAAAATGTCAAACGATGGATTTCAAATTTGCTGATGACGAAATTTTTCTTGTTGGAGAAAATTCATTTGATTCAAAAATCATAACACAAAAATCAACCTCGAATTGCAAAGTAATCGAAGAAGCAATTGAAAATGAAATTCTTTCTTCTTCCTATGCAATTGGTTATGGAGGAATAGAAATCGGTTTGGCAAAAATGAGTATTGCGGGACAACTCGGAATTGATGTTCAACTTGATGATGAGTTTATATTTTCAGAAACCACATCAAGATTTCTTGTAACTGTTACCAAAGAAAATGTAAAGCAATTTTCCGAAATGGTTTCTCGGCACAATTCAACCGCAACAAAATTAGGAACAGTTCTTTCTTCAGAAATATTTTCCATCAAGAATTTGAAGAATGAAAGCATCATCGAAACAAGTATTGAAGAATTAGAAAACGCATACAGAAAAACATTTTTGAATTATTGAAATTATTATTTCTCGCAAAGGCGCAAAGACAACAAAGAAACTTTATGCGACTTGGCGTCTTTGCGTGATAAAAACATGAAACCAAAAACATTCATACTCTCTGGCTACGGATTCAACTGCGAAGAAGAAACGAAAATCGCGTTTGAACTTTCCGGCGGAAGCGCAGAAATTATTCATATCAACGATTGGATTGATAACAAAAATCAAATCCGTGAATATCAAATCTTTGCAATTCCCGGAGGGTTTTCGTACGGTGATGATACGGGTTCGGGAAATGCAATGGCAAATAAAATCCGCAATCATTGTTGGGACGAATTGCTGAAATTTATTTCCGAAGATAAACTCGTCATCGGTATTTGCAATGGATTTCAAGTGCTCGTCAATTTGGGTTTACTTCCCGCGGTGAACGGCGAGTATGGAAAACGAACTGCCGCAATGTTGCACAATACTTCTGCGCGGTACATCAATCGCTGGGTAAATGTGAAAACTACGAGCGAAAAATGTATCTTCACGAAAAATATTTCGCAAATGTTCATTCCTGTTGCGCACGGAGAAGGAAACTTTTTTGTGGAAGTTGAAACACTTTCTCACTTAAAGGCGAACGAACAAATTGCCTTACGTTATGTTTGCGAAGATGGAACAAACGCAAACGGAGAATTTCCATCTAATCCCAACGGTTCACTGGATGATATTGCAGGAATGTGCGATGCGAGCGGTAGAGTGTTTGGTTTGATGCCTCATCCTGAACGAGGAATGTTTTTTACGCAACGACCCGATTGGACTTTGCTGAAGGAAAAATTGAAACGCGAAGAAAAACCACTTCCTGAATGGAATGATGGAATAGAAATTTTTAGAAATGCAGTACATTATTTTTAGTCACGAATTTCACAAATTAGCACTACAATAATTCGTGAACATTCGTGTAATTAGTGGCAAATAAAATTATGAAGACAAAAATTCTTGATTCAACTTCTTTCACGCGCACGCTTTCTCGACTTGCGCACGAAATCATCGAGAAAAATCGCGGCGCAGAAAATTTGGCAATCGTCGGAATTCGCACGCGCGGTGAATATTTGAGCCGACGACTTGCAAAAACAATTTTCGCGATTGAACAAATTCCTCTGCTCACCGGCGCGCTCGATATTACGCTTTATCGCGATGACCTTTCGCAACTCGATAAACCCGTGATGAAAGGAACGGATATTCCTTTCGACATTGCGAACAAAAAAATTATTCTCGTGGATGATGTGTTGTTCACGGGACGAACTGTGCGCGCCGCGTTGAATGAATTGATGGATTTGGGACGACCGGCAAATATTCAACTTGCAGTATTGATTGACCGCGGACATCGTGAACTACCGATTGAACCGAATTATGTCGGAACAAAAATCACTACAGAAAAAACTGACGACGTGCAGGTAACGATGAAAGAAATTGATGGTGAAGACGGCGCGGTTTTAATTATGAATTAGGAAGGAAGAATAAGAAAATATGGAAACTAAAAAAGAAATAAATAATACTTTGCGAT
>VGWC01000048.1 GCA_016873775.1 Ignavibacteria bacterium
TGCGGAATTTTTCACAAAGGAGTTACATCGCTCGAAAAACTTCTCGGAAAGAAAATTGCGATGAATGAAGTTGAAGAAAGCGTAATCAGAAATTTTGAAAAAGTGTTTTCGGTGAAAGCGGAAAGTATAGACGTAACAACTCTTCGTTCGCTGACATATCAAGAAACCACTGAAATAGTTTTGTAAGGGAACTCTAAAAACTATATTCTCAACAATTTCTATCTGCGGCAATTAGCGAAATCTGCGGGAAACAGTCTCCCGCAAATCTCGCAGATGTTCGCAGATAATGTTTTTAGAGGGACCTGTAAATGAAAATAGAATACGATAAAGAAGTTGATGCGTTATACATTCGACTTCAAGAAAAACATGTTTTCAAAACAAAAGAAACTGAAGAAGGATTGAATATTGATTTTGACGAGAAAGGAAAACTTATTGGTTTGGAAATTCTTGATGCAACAGAACGGTATTCAAAAAGTGACATCTTCAATTTTGCAACAGAAAATTTAGTTGCAGAATAAATACAAGTTTAAAATACAATTACAAGAACAATCACAAGAAATAGTAAATGCCCATAACTAAAAAAGCCGCTGCGAAGTCTTCGGCGAAAGCGAAAATAACGGATCAGAAAAAATCACCAATCAAAAGTTCAAACGGAAAAGCGCCGAAAGAATTTGTTGATGCGCTCAGCGGATTGACGAAGAAAAAAATTCTTCACGCATATCGCACAATGTATCTCTCTCGTAAACTCGATGAGAAACAACTCACGTATTCCAAACAAGGAAAACAATTTTTCCATATCGGCGCGCCGGGACACGAAGCCGCACAAATAGCAGTTGCAATGGCAATGAAACCCGGCTACGATTGGGCATATCCATATTATCGCGACATCACGTTTGCGCTTGGTTACGGCGAAACGGCGAAAGATATTTTGCTTTCTGCACTTCATCGTGCTGAAGACCCGAATCACGGCGGACGAATGATGCCGTGTCATTACAGCAGCAAATCGCTTCGCATTCCATCGCAATCGAGTTGCACGGGAACGCAATTTCTCGAAGCGGTTGGAACTGCAATGGGAGCACGAAAAAATAAGAGTGACGAAATTGTTTATACTTCTTCCGGCGAAGGAACAACGAGCGAAGGTGAATTTTGGGAAGCGCTCAATTGGTCAACACGCGACAAACTTCCCGTGTTGTTTCATATTCAGAATAATCGCTTTTCGATTTCTGTTCCATTGCACGAACAAGTTACCACCGGTTCAATTTTTACATTGACGGAAGGATACAAAGGACTTCATCGGTATCACTCAAACGGTGTTGATTTTTTTGAAATGTATAACACAGCGACTGATGCAATTAAAAAATTACGAAGCGGTGAAGGACCAGTTTTGATTTGGAGCGATTGCGTACGTCTGCTTTCTCACTCATCCTCCGACGATCAGAAAAAATATCGTGCGCAAGAAGAAATGGAAGAAGATAAAAAGAAAGACCCGATTCCACGTTTTGAGAAATATCTTCTCGAACAAAAACTTCTTTCGGAAAAAGAATTAGTTGCTTTGCAAGAAGATGTGATGAAAGAATTGAACGAAGCCGCAGACTACGCAGAAAAATCTCCTGAGCCGGAACCATCAACATCGCAAATGCACGTGTATTCGCCGCTCGAAGTTGTATCGAAAGAAAATTTTATCGAGCCGGAACACACGGGAAATAATATCGTTCTCGTTGATGCAATCAATCATGCGCTTGCAGAAGAATTGGAGCACAATCCGAAGATGCTGATTTTCGGTGAAGATGTTGCCGGAAAAAAAGGTGGCGTGTTCACTGCAACCCGTGGACTTACGGATAAGTTTGGCGCAGAGAGAGTTTTCAATTCGCCGATTGCTGAAGCGAGTATAGCGGGACTTGCGATGGGACTTGGACTTCGAGGCGATTCTAAAGCAGTTGTGGAAATTCAATTTGGCGATTATGTTTGGCCCGCGTTTATGCAAATCAGAAACGAAATTGCAATGTTACGCTATCGTTCAAATGGCGTGTGGGGTTGTCCGCTCGTGATTCGTATTGCGACGGGAGGATATATTCACGGCGGCGTGTATCATAGTCAATCTATTGAAAGTTTCTTTACGCACATTCCCGGATTGCGCGTTGTGTTTCCTTCAACTTCTGCCGATGCAAAAGGGTTGTTGAAATATGCTTGCCGTTGCGATGACCCGGTAATATTTTTGGAACACAAAGGAATGTATCGTCAAAACTTTGCCGCAACGCCGGAACCCGATGCAAATTATGTTCTTCCGTTTGGCATTGCGAAAGTAAGAAAAGCCGGCGACGACATTACAATTCTTACCTACGGAATGATGGTGCAGCGTTCACTCGAAGCCGCGCGAACAATGGAAGAAAAAGGCGTGAGTGTTGAAGTTGTTGATTTGCGAACACTAAATCCACTTGATTACGATACGATTTTGAAATCAGCAAAGAAAACCGGAAAAGTATTGTGTGTTCACGAAGAAACAATGTTTAGTGGATTTGGCGGTGAACTTGCGGCAATTGTTGCGAGCGAAGCGTTTGAATATTTAGATGGACCTATTATGCGTGTCGCGGCAAAAGATTCTCCTGTTCCGTATGCGCCATCAATCGAAATGGATGTTCTTCCGCAAGCGCACGATATTGTGATTGCATTGGAGAAATTGGCGGCGTATTAAAATAATAAATTGCCACGAATTCCACTAATTATCACGAATAGTAATTAGTGTAAATTCGTGAAATCCGTGGCTAAAAAAATATACATATTCAGTTTTGCCTAAACCAATTTCAAAATCCATTTCGAAAAAGAAACCAACACAAACAGTTTCTTCAAAAATTTCTGCTGAACAGAAATTGAAACTGTATTCGTTTATGGTGTTGATGCGCGAATTTGAAAATGCTGTGTTCAAACTGTATCGTCAAGGGAAAGTTGTCGGCGGCGCATACAGCAGCGAAGGAAACGAAGCAACAGCAATCGGAAGCGCATTCGCATTGGAGAAACACGATTATCTTTTTCCGATGCACAGAGATATCGGCGCGCATTTTGTAAAAGGACAAACGCCGCGCAACATTATGCTGCAATATCTCGCGCGTGCAAGTTCTCCCGCTCGCGGTCGTGACGGAACGGGACATTATGCCGATGCGAAATTGAAAATTTATGGAAACATTTCTCCGCTCGGTGCGATGATTCCGCTTGCGAATGGCGTTGCGCTTGCAAGCAAAATGCGAAAAGAAAATGCCGTCGTGTTGAATTACATTGGCGATGGCGGCGCAAGCATTGGCGATTTTCACGAAGCGCTTGTAATGGCTTCGGTGATGAAACTTCCGCTCGTGTTGATTATTGAAAATAATCAGTTCGCATATTCAACACCGATTGCAAAACAATTTATTGTGGAAAAACTTTCTTCGCGCGCGATTGGATACGGAATTCCCGGCGTTACGATTGATGGAACCGATGTTGAACTCGTGTATGAAACAACGAAGCAAGCAATAGAACGAGCGCGCAACGGCGAAGGACCAACATTGATTGAAAGCGTTACGATGCGAATGCAAGGACACGCAATTCACGACGATATGTTTTATGTTCCGAAACAATTACTTACGCAATGGAAAAAGAAAGACCCGATTGCGAATTACGAAAAGAAATTAGTTGCAGAAAAAATTCTTTCGGATAAAAAGAAGAAAGAAATTTTTACAGAAATAAAATTACAGATTGATGATGCAGTTGAGTTTGCAGTGAATGAACCATATCCGAATGGCGAAGAAGCAGCGCTCGGAGTTTTTGCTGACTAATAATCTAAAATTCTATAAATACTTTTTTGACAAAAATATGACTAAAGAAGAAAGATGGGTAAAAACTATTACAACCAAAATCGAACGAACACTTCGACAGTATAATGATAATCTTCGAGTAAGTGATGGTAAACGCCTTGCTTATTCTTACGAAATATTAAACTATATAGAAGATGAACCGGAAGAGCAAAGTATTACTGATTACGAAACAGATATTTTGGTATATGAAATATTAGGTTCAAATAAGTGGAAGCCGAGAGTAGTCATTGAAGCAAAAATTGATAAAATTACAACTCACGATGTGATTACATATAGTCAGAAATCTTTGACACACAAAAATGTTCACCCATATTTGCGATATGGAATTTTAATAGGAAATCATGGTCCACTTCCAGGAAGAATTTTTCGCCACGGACAACATTTTGACTTTATGATGTCTTGGAAATCTTATAAGTCAAATAAAAGAGAGTGGAAGCGGCTCATTGAAATCTTGAAAGAAGAAATTGGTGCTAGTAAAACTCTTGATAAATTGTTATTTGATAACAGAAACAGATTTAGAGATAAATTCACATCGCTTCACAGACCATTAAAACTATCATAAAACAGTTTCTTTGAAAACTCTAACATACATCGAAGCAATTTCCGAAGCGTTGTGGGAAGAAATGGAACGCGACAAAAACGTTTTTCTTCTCGGCGAAGATATTGGTGTGTACGGCGGCGCATTCAAAGTAACGAAAGGGTTTGTCGAAAAGTTTGGCGAAGAGCGCGTGATTGATACAGTTCTTGCGGAAGAAGCAATCATCGGAGCGGCAACGGGAGCGGCAGTAGTGGGAATGCGACCGGTTGCGGAAATCCAGTTTGCGGATTTTATCACGAGCGGATTTAATCAACTCGTGAACAACGCGGCAAAAATTTATTGGCGATGGAATATTCCCGTGCCAATGGTGGTGCGGCTTCCGAGCGGTGGAGGAATTCACGGCGGACCGTATCACTCTATCAATCCCGAAGCGTGGTTTTTTCATACGCCGGGTTTGAAACTTGTTGCGCCATCAACGCCGTACGATGCGAAAGGATTACTCAAAGCGGCGATTCGCGATAACAATCCCGTGTTGTATTTTGAATCGAAATATTTATATCGCCGCATCAAAGGAGAAATTCCGAGCGATGATTACATTGTTGAAATCGGTAAAGCGGATGTGAAGCGAAGCGGCAATGATATTTCGATTATTACATACGGAACGGGAGTGCATTGGAGTTTAGAAGCGGCAGAAATTCTTACGAAGGAAAATATCGACGTTGAAGTTTTGGATTTGCGAAGTTTGATGCCGCTCGATACGGAAGCAATTTATTCTTCGGTAAAAAAAACGGGAAAAGTTTTGCTCGTTCACGAAGACACATTGACCGGTGGAATTGGCGGAGAAATTGCCGCGCTTATTTCGGCTCATTGTTTTCAGTATCTCGATGCGCCGATTAAACGTGTTGCTTCGCTTGATGCGCCGATTCCGTTTGCACCAACGTTGGAAGAATATTTTCTTCCGAATACGGAAAAAGTCGTGAAAGCGTTGAGAGAGTTGAATGAGTTTTGAGGTGACGATTCAATGTCTTTTAAAATTATAGAGATACAATCTCATCACAAAGGAAAAATTTTTGTTGTCAATGTTCAAAATGAAATTGTAAAAATTCTCTTTTCTTTTCATAGCATCGAAAGAATAAACAAGTGGAAAACTGAAAATGAAATCGTTATTGAAACATTGCTTTTCCCAGAAGAAGTTCTTTCAGGACACTATGAAAGGTTTATTGCACATCGAAGATATGATAAACATTTGCTAAGAGCAGTGTATGAATACGAAGACGGACTTCCAATGCTGATTACAATTTATTTTCCATATTCAGAAAGATATTTTTTAGGAAACAATATTTATGAAGATACGATACTCAAAAGAAACTGATATACTTCTTATCGAATTGAGAGATGGAACACCAAACGATTCTGTTGATTTAAAAGAAGGCGTTATTCTTCATCTCGATAGAGAAGGATTACCGCTTGAAATAGAAGTTCTTGATGCAACGAAACTTGCTATGCTGAATGAAATCAGTGTAATGAGACCGTTGGAACTTGCGGCATAGAAAATATTTTCTTCCAAATATAGAGCGCAAATAACAAACAAAATTCAAAATAACAAATTTGAAATTTTGAATTCGTTTGTTATTTGAAATTTGACATTTGGAATTTTTTCAAGTGAAAAAAAAGTTTAATTGACAAGAAAAATTTAAAACAAAAAGTATAATCACAAAAGAATAGAAACACATTATGGCAAAAACAGAAATCCCCATGCCGCAACTCGGCGAAAGTTTAACCGAAGGCACAATTATCAAATGGCTCAAGAAACCCGGCGATACCATCAAAAAAGATGAAACGCTTTTAGAAATTTCCACTGACAAAGTTGATTCGGAAATTCCATCTCCTGTTTCCGGCGTTGTTACAAAATTATTTTTTGAAGAAGGGAAAGTTGTTCCGATAAAAACAACGATTGCAATTATCGAAACCGATGCTTCTGCTGCAGTGATTGAAAATACTCCAAAAGAAACTGCGAAAGTTGTTGAAGCAAAACCAACTCCAACAAAAACAGAATCACCAAAAGTTGAAACACCAAAACCGATAGCTGTTTCTGCCCCAGTTGTTCAAAAAGTTGTAGAACAAAAAATGGATGGAAGATTTTATTCTCCGCTTGTGTTGAACATTGCTCGCACCGAAGGAATTTCGATGAGCGAGTTGGAACATATTCCCGGGACCGGACAAGATGGGCGTGTTTCGAAAAAAGATATTCTCGCATACATAACACAACGCGCTGCAGGTGGAGTGAAACCAAGTGTTGCATCTCCAACGTCACGCATTGAATCAACATTGAAACACATTGATAGCGGCGAACTTGCACAACGTTATCCTGCGCCACAATATGAGGTTTTGCAAATGTCGAACGTCATTCAAAAAATGGCGGAACATATGGTGCGCAGCGTTCAAACTTCGCCTCACGTGTTTGCAATTCACTCGTGCGATTTTACGAACTTGGTAAAATTCCGCGAAGCAAACGGAGCGTCATTTGAAAAAAGAGAAGGATTTAAACTCACGTACACACCGTTTATCGCTGATGCAATTACAAAAGCGCTGAAAGAATTTCCGCTGGTAAATGCATCAATTGAAGGGGACAAAATTATTTTGAAAAAATTTGTCAATCTCGGAATGGCAGTTGCATCTGATAATGGTTTGATTGTTCCTGTAATAAAAAATGCTGACGAGAAAAATTTTCTCGGACTTGCGCGGCAAATCAATGATTTAGCAATCCGAACACGCAACAAAAAATTATCGCCAAGCGATATCGAAGGTGGAACATTTACTTTTTCAAATTACGGAGTTTTTGGAACATTACTCGGAACGCCGATTATTGCACAACCGCAAGTTGCAATTATGGGAGTTGGCGCAATCACAAAGCAACCGGTGGTGATGAATGATGCAATTGCGATTCGCTCCCTATCGTATTTCACACTTTCGTTTGACCATCGCATTATTGACGGCGCACTCGGTGGACAATTTCTCGAAGCAGTGATTCGCAACATTGAAAACTTTGATGTGAAAGCGGTGTTGTAGATTATTCTCACGCAAAGACGCGAAGCTGCCATTAAGTTCTTTTTGCATCTAGGCGACTTTGCGAGAGAAAATATTTAAAAGCGATTTCGATAAAAAGAAATCGCTTTTTCATTTTCAACCACTCGACAATTTTTTACTTTTCATTCGCTGTTGTTGGTTACTCCATTTTTCAATTCATCATCATTAAACAAAAAAAACCTTCAAGGTTTCTTCAACCTTGAAGGTTTCTTCGTCTTACGAAATTTTTACTACTTCATCAAAACCATTTTATTGATTTTTGTAAAGGATTTCGCTCCGTTTGTTGGAACAGCATCAATGCGATAGAAATACACACCGCTCGAAAGGGTTGCGGATGAATTCCATTCAACAGTTCTATATCCAGCGCCAAGAGTTCCGTTCAGTACCGTTGCTACTTTTTGTCCAACAACATTATACACGCTGATTGTTACAAACGATTCAACGGGCAACGCAAATCGAATATTTGTTGTCGGGTTAAACGGATTCGGATAGTTTTGTTCCAACGCAAACTCAGTCGGAATACGAACGGGTTTGGTTTCTATTCCGACAGTTCCGCCGGTGTTTAACCATTTCGCAGAGTTTTCAATCAATGCTTTTACGGTAAGTGATTCTTCTTTCACTACGTTATTAATGTTGAATGACATATATACAACTCTCGCATCCAGTGGATTGGATGACGCTTCCCACGCAACGAGTGAAGATGTATTCAAATTGCCTTGCCAAACATAGACTGGAATTGCTCCTTCCCCAGGTAGATTGCCGTCGCGGTCATACACACCAGCAATAGCGTCTAATGTGAATATATCGGGAAGTTGATTCGGAGTAGAAACAAGCGGATGGTCGAATGCATTCTTAAGCGGATTTGCAAGCGTAGATGTTTCGGTAATAAAGTCGTTGCAGCGCATTGCATACGTCGCAAAATCAACGTCGGGTGTCGAACTCATATATTGCCAGCCGATATCGCCGCCTTCAATAATAAGTTTGCCACCGTTTTGCACGAGATTACTCATTGCTCTTCTCCATTTTACAGAATCGGCGGGAGAACTTGAACGTCCGTGCGACCATATTACGAAATCGTAGCCGTCCCAACCAGATGTATCAACCTGCGGAACAGTACGCACTTCAACAGTGTAGCCAAGTTCACTCAGCGTAGAAGCAAAGAGTTGCGCCGAACCGCCGGTATTTATTGTATCATGGGATGCGCCATTTGGTTCTTTGATTCGTTCTTCACCGTTTAAATTATCATCGTCAATAATCAGAACAATTCCAGAAGTTGCATCGAGTGTAACGTTCATTGTAATGAAACCGCCGTTTGGCATTGTTGCAACCGTGTCTTTTCTTCGGTAACCTTCTTTGCTGAAACGGATATTCAATGCGCCGGGCATAGTGTTTTGAATAATATAACTTCCGTTAATTGTTGTAACAGTAGAAAGATTTTGGTTCACAACCGAAACAGTAACGCCGCTATGATTATTCGTATCGGTTAATGTAACATTTCCGAAAAGAATACCGGGAACAATCGGCGCAAAGAGGAAATTATTGTTCGTCAACGTATCCGTAGAAACATAAACGGTTAAACTATCTTTGTACGGATAGAATCCTGTTTTCCAGGCGTAAATTTTATGCGTTCCGCCGTTCAATCCGGAGAACTGATAATTACCGCTTTCGGGAGTAATGATTTCATAGTTGATACCGGGACCGACAATTTGCACGGTAGCACCGCTATTATTCGGCGCTCCTTGTAATGTAACTTTTCCACTCACGGGTGCCGTCGGAGTTAATGAGAAATTGATATTAAGAACCGGGTCGCTTCCTACGGTTACAACTTTGTAGTCGAGTGCAGGATAGTATGCCTGTTTCCACACATACACTTTGTGTGTTCCGGGATAGAGATTTTGGAACATATATTCGCCGCTTGCCGGTGTTTCGATTGTTTCGTCTCGCGCAGGTCCTTTGATGCGAACCATTGCACCGGCATTGTTGGGTGCATTGTTCAAGGTAACTGTTCCGCTCAATGAACCCGTTGGCAATGGTTCAGATCCAACAAGCCAATCGGCAGCATTTTCGATAAGATGTTTCACGTGCGTGGATTCTTCTTTTACAACGTTGTTGATATTGAACGAAATATACACGACACGTCCGCGAATCGGATTTGGTGTATCGTCCCAAGCAACAATTGAAGCGAGCGTATCTGTACCACTCCATTTATACACAAGAGCCGCATCGGGCATCGGTTGATTTCCATCGCGGTCGTACACGCCAACAAAACTTCCAGGTTCAAGAGTAAATGTTGCAGGGAGCGAATTTGGTGTTGTTGCAAGAGGATGCGATCCGTCCTTCAACATTGGATTGGCTAATGTTGAACCTTCGGTTACAAAGTCGTTGCAATGCAAAACATTGGTCGCAAATGAAACATCAGGAGTTGAACTCATATATTGCCATCCGATATCACCGCCTTCAACGATAACACTCATTCCACGAAGCACGCGTGAAATCATTGCATTGCGCCACATTACCTGGTCAGCAGGAGAACTTGAACGCCCGTGCGACCAAACAAGAATATCGTAGTTGTCCCAGTTGGTAGTATCAACGTTGGGAACTTTCATTGTATCAACAATAAAACCAACTTCGGTTAATGTATTGACAAAAAGTTGCGCAGAACCCTGAGCGCTAATCGTATCGGTGTCAAGTTTGCTGATAATTCTTTTACTATGCGAACGTTTCATTCCTAAATTATCGTCGTCAATAACAAGAGCGAAACCTTTTGTTGCGATAATATAGAACTTGTAATATCCTTCTGCGGGAACATACGTAACGTTTCCACTATTGGAAGCGTCGGTTGCTTTCACGCGATAGAAAATCGAATCGCCAATAGCAACAGAGTTTGTATCAGAATTAAATGTGCCTTCGTATCTGTTGTCATTGGTGTTTGTTAATTCAAATGAAGTGGCGTTGGAAATGTCATTCTTGTACCATTCTACATTAACGTTCTCGATTCCAAGTACATCTTCGACTATTGCTTTTACTGTCGAGGGCCATCGCATCTTAGGTTGGTCGCGAAGTGCGGAATGTTCAACGGTTGGAGCAACGGTATCTGCAATAAATTCAAAAGTGAAACTTCCTGTTGCAGGATATCTTGCAATTAAACCACCGGAGCCGGCATCTTTTGCATAAAGAATATAATGAAAATCGTCGCCGACATTGAGAGTAACGGTATCGGTATAAAATTCACCGACATACATTCCGTATTCACTTGCTTGAAGAACGAAAGCACCGCTTGCGCTATTCACTTCCCATACACACCAAACGGAATCAATGCCGATGTTGTCCATTACTTCCGCTTCAATTTCTTGCGGCCATTCTTCCAAATATTGATTGCCGAGAGCATCGTGCGCAATAACAGGAGGAATGGTATCGGTTGCAGCAGAAAACATAAAATAATCAGTGGGCGCGCCAGCAGGAAGTTTCGATGTTCCGCCAATCGAATCACTTGCTTGAATATAATAACGATAATCTGCCGATTGCCCGTTTCCGGGAATATTTCCTTCAAACATATCACCAGTTGTATGCGTCATTTGCAATGAATCGGAAAAAACTGTTCCGCTCGTCCAAAACAATTTAACACTCGAAGGATTCAACGGAACCCCTGAAGAAGATATACTTGCTTCAACTACATAAGGACCATTCAAATCTTCAGTATTTCCTAATTCTTCGTGTTCAATCGTAGGTCCAAAGATTGCTTTTCCAACATACGCTTGATGATGTCCCGTTCTGTTATCGTTCCAAAAACAGTAGACAATTCCGCCGTTTGCTGTAACTCCATTATAGTCGCCCATATATCCTCCTGCAAGCCCAACGATGGATTTCGGAAGAAATGCATGGTCGCTGATGAGTACATCTTCAAATGTATCTCCTCCGTCAAGCGAACGCGAGAGATAAACTTGTGCAGAATCGTTTGCGGGATAATTTCTACTGTCATAATACATAACGTATAATGCGCCCGTCGAAGGATCGCACGCTGTCCATCCGTGCCATTGGTCTAAATTGGTATTTTCCTGGGAAACTTTTTTCGGAACACTCCATGTATTTCCGCCATCAACGGAGCGAGCGAACACGACATCGGGATTTCCACTCACTTTACTTCCCCAAACAGCATAAACCCATCCTCTTCGAGAACCATTGCTTCTATCAACGGAGAGAGAAGGAAATCCATTTGCACGTACACTGTTTCCTCCTTTGTTTAAAGTACCTCGTGGATCCGCTTGTGCAGAAACGATGTTTATTTGTGAGCCGAAAGTTGCTCCTCCATCTGTAGATTTTTTTAAAGAAATATTGCTTTGTGTTAACCCAGTTGTATAACTTGTGTAAGCAACATATACTTCTCCGTTTGGACCTATTGCCATATTTACACCTTGGTCTAAACCGTAACCTGCAGGCTCAGACATTGCAAGAGGAGCAGAAAATGTTGCGCCTCCATTTGTTGAGCGGGAAAAATTTATTTTACGGGGAGTTAAATCAAATTCCGTATATGCTGTATAAAGATACCCTACATAATTACTTGAAGGATTAACATCGCAAACAAAATGATTTTTATCTTCTCCGGTTGTTGTATTCGGAACCGCTGCAAACGATGACCACGTTGTTCCCATATCGGTGGATTTCGTCGTTACAACATCACCAGCAGATCCGCCGTACAATAACGTATTGAAATACATATTTCCTTGTAAATCAATAGCAACCGCTGGGTCAGAGGTATAAAGGGTAAATTGCGGAAGATGGGGAGGAAGAGTATCGCTTCCACGCCAAGTTGTTCCGCCGTTCGTCGAAATATACCATCCTTGACTTATCCAATCTATACTGGTAATCTCTGCCGCATTGGAGCCGCCAAGCACTATATTGGGATTTGTCGGATGCGTGATTATTGAAAGTTCGCTTTGCGTAGAAACCGAACTTGGATGTACGGGAATATTCGGATAAACAACGGCAACACCGTTTTGCGTTTGAACTTTCCGTATTTCAGTTGATACGGAAACGGGAATAACTGTTGTGTTTTCTGTTGGAACAGTATTCGATTTCCGAATACGACTCCACATCAATTCGTCTTTTTCATCTCGCGTTTGAGCAGCGAGAAAAGAAAAACTTATTGTAACGAGCACAAGAGCAAATAAAAAATAATAAGTTGATTTAGAGAACATAAAGATTTCCTCTGTTGATGAAATGAATAATATTGAGTGAATTATGAAAACTGGTTGAGAACTTTTTTCATTCGTGCGCCAGAAGGGAGTCGAACCCCTAACCCTCAGCTTCGTAGGCTGATGCTCTATCCAGTTGAGCTACTGGCGCAACTACATTTTTTTCTATAAAAAATCGGGTAAAAATTACAAAAGTGAATTGTGAGAAACAATTTATTTCTTCATTCTTTTCATTTTTTTTGGCTTCGGATTGTTTTATGGTATTTTTTCCAAAGTTCAACTTCAAAAATTTCCGGTTTGTTTTTCTTTTTTTCCCTATGACGCTTCGTATATTTTACCCATTCAGCGATGATATTTATATACGTAACGTTTTTTTTACTCTTTCTTCTCCTCGTTTTTTCTCTTGCTATGGTTTTTGTGGGAACAAAAATTCTCTTGCAACCCGAAAGAACACATTCCTTGTCTTTCCATCAAAAAGGAATGCCCGCATTTCCTACTGAAGTCGGATTGCCGTTCGAACACTTCACAATTACTACCAAAGATTCATTGCTCCTTCGCGGCTGGTATATTGCTTCCGACACACCACCGAAAGGAACAATACTGTATTTACACGGCATCGGCGACAATAAAGCATTAGGACTTCCGTTAGCAAAATTATTATGTGAAAACGGTTACAATGTTGCAATGTTTGACCTTCGCGCGCACGGCGAAAGCGAGGGTAAATACTGCACGTATGGCTACTACGAAAAATACGACGTGCAACTTGTGCTTGATTTTCTTTTTTCTAAAAAAGATTTTAATGTTGGAAAAATCGGAGTGTTCGGTCTTTCGATGGGAGCCGCCATTGCATTACAAACTGCAGCAATTGATCAACGCATTTCCGTAGTTGTTGCAGAAAATTCCTTTGCTTCGCTTCGCAGTATTTTTGATGATTACCAGAAACGCATCATCAAACTTCCGTTCCATTATCTTCGCAACGCAATCATTGCGCGCGCAGAATCCATAGCATTATTCGAAGCAAAATCTGTGCATCCGCTTGCATCAGTAAAAAATATCTCCGTTCCCATTCTGTACATCGTCGGAAAACAAGACACAAAAATTCATCCGCATTATTCTGAATTGTTATATGAAAATACTAATGCACCCAAAGAAATTTTTACCGTTGAAAATGCGGGACATGCAAATGTTCGTGAAGTTGCAGGTAAAAAGTATGACAATACGCTTCTCTCATTCTTTGAACGCCGTTTACGATAATTTATTCCCAAACTTCTTTCTTAATAAAAATGAAACGAATCTTTTCTCTTGTACTAATATTCTGCCCGACTCTTTTGTTTTCTCAAGAAGATTTTTCTCAACAAAATGCGGCGAAGATTCTTTATCACATTTCCGAAAAAATTGGACCTCGTCCGATGGGTTCGCCGGAGGAACAACAAGCGTTACAATATGCAGTCGAAAAATTTCTTGAATACGGATGCGACACTGCGTACATAATGCCAATGACGCGCACGAGTTCTGAAAATACAACAAGCGGAATTGCTGTGGGAATTCAAAACGGTACTTCGGCTCGAAGTATTATTATCGGCGGACATTTGGATACTTCCGGTCCCGAAATTCCCGGAACGGACGACGACGGTTCTGGAACTGCTTGTGTGATGGAACTTTCGCGAGTATTCGGAAAAAGAACGATGAAATCTACGCTTATCTTTTGTTGCTTCGGCGGTGAAGAGCGTGGATTAGAGGGTTCAAAATATTTCGCCGACCATTTTGAAAACATTGACAACGTACAACTGATGTTGCAAATTGATATGGCAAACGGCTTGGATATTATTGACCTCGATGGCGATACATACGGAATAAGTGCGCCGGAATGGCTTGTGCGTGCAAGTTCTGATGTGTTCACTTCGCTTGGATTTTCAGGATTACGATATCCGACGCATTTCTTTGCATTTAATTATGCAATGCGAAGCGGTGCAGGTTCCGACCACGAATCTTTTTTGAGAAAAGGAATTCCTGCAATTGATTTTACAACTGATATTGATAACCCAATTCATACGCCGTTGGATAACTGGAAAAATTTTGATCAGCGCGGATTGTATCGCAGTGGACTTGTTGTGCAAAAACTTGTCGAACGATTTGATGCAGGAGTTCCTCAAGGGAAACCTACACAATATTGGCTCTATAAAATCTGGAACAGAGTTTTCTTCTTTTCTTTAGAAACACTCTGGCTTCTTCTTATACTGACATTTGTATTGACTCTTGTTGCCTATTTCGTCCTACGTACTCGTGAACAGAAAAGGATTGAACTTTCATCCGAATCATTGGTTGTGAAAAAATATCGCATTCCCAGTTTAAAACTTATTATAGTTGCATTATTGATTTCCGCTGTTGCGTGGTTACTTCCCGATGTATTAGTTTGGATTACTGGAACGCGCTATCCGTGGTTTGCTCAACCGTTTCCCTATGTACTTCTCTCATTCATCGCAGGATTATTTGGTTTGTGGTTTGTACTTCAATTTTCCCAAAAATTATCTTTATCACCGTCATCCGTTCCGTACTTTCGAACTGTCAGTATATATCTCATACTTCTTACGTTACTTGCTACGAATGGAAACGTTAAACTTTCGCTGTATCCCGTATTTTTCTTATTGATGATATCGCTCAGTGTATTTTTTAAAAACGGAATACTTCAGTTTGTGTTGGTTGTCATAGGTTTCTTTTTTGCTATGCGTATCATTTTTTCCGAATGGTTTAATTTTATCGCGCGAACAGTTGCAAGCAGCGGAGAATTGCTCAATGAAACATTACCGATTGTACTCTACAACGTCATCGCAGTATTTGTTGTTTCGCTTGCTGTTATTCCTTTTTGTTTTGCGCTCGCTGTTATTTATAGAAATTCAACGCAGATACAATTTCTCGTTCAATATTTTCGTTCCAACAACGTGGGAATGATTTTAGGATTGGTTTTTTTGGGAATGATATTTTGGACTTCAACCAATGAAAGTTACACGCGAAGATTGGAACGAAAAGTAAAAATAGAAGAACATTTCGATGGGAATTCGGGAAAACAAAGCATCACTGTTAAAAGCAATGATTACTTGAGCGATGTGCAATTGAAAACCGCAACGTATGATACGACGATTCAGAAAAAAATACTTAACCTTTCGCTTCCGTTCACTGATTCATTGAAACATTCGTGGGTTACGTTGGAACGGGAGAAAGAAATTTCACAAAGAAATGATACGATTACGTACAACATTACGTTGCACATTTCAACAACAGAAAAACCCTATGTTGTTGATGTTGTTTATCAATGTAACAACGGCTCATTTCGAAATATTGAAACGCCGTTTCTCTACACACAGTCGCACGATAAAATCAAATTCACCTTTTATTCGTTTCCTGAAACTCCTCTTCACATTCCCGTAGCATTTCAAACCATAGGCGATAGTAACGCTACGGAACAAACGACTGTTACGTTCGATAAACTATTTCTTCCCGTGCAAGGGGAACGAGTAAATACGTACTTCATCCTACGGTCTGTATTCACCAATTCTTTTACGTACAAACCGTAACAATCTCAATTTCTTACGAAAGAAATTTCATATTTTTTTTGAAGTAACGCGTTCGTGATACTTAAGTTTTTCCGTATCAACACGAATCACGTCTCCCGTTTCAATAAATTGCGGAACAAAAATTTCCAATCCGTTTTCAAGCGTTGCAGATTTCATCGTATTATCTTGTCCATCTCGTATTCCTTCGCCGGTGGAAACAATTATTACTTCGGAAAATTTGGGAAGTTGTATCGCAATCGCTTCTTCTCCGTGTAACTCGACAGTAAAATTTGTTCCCTCTTTCATAAACTTTCCATAATTTCCAACGACTGATGAAGGAACAGTACATTGTTCAAATGTTACAGTATCCATAAAATAAAAGTTATCGCTGTCGCTGTAAAGATATTCCATTATTTTTTTTGCGAGTTCAATATCGTCAAGTTTATCACTATGTTTGAATCGCTTATCTGCAATGTGGTGAAATTTCAAATCAAGCAATTTCAACTCAATGAATCCATGCATTTGTCCGCTTCCCGAGTGACGAATAACTTCGAGTGCGCGAAACAATTTATCGTCAAACTGTAAAATGGTACCAACTTTTACTTCTGATGCAAGAACCATAGCAAACTCCAAATTGTTGTCGAAAAAATTTTTCGGTGAAAAAATACGAACGGAATTTTTTATAAAACAAACACTGTGTTTCGATGAAATACTAACGAGGAACGATAATTTTCTCTTCGTTTTCAAATCATCTTTTGTGTGATTAAAATTTTACTCTACATTCTGCTGTCAACACATAACTTCTTGTTAAACCGTTGTGCAAAATCCAGCATCGCTGCAACCTTGTACTTTCACACTTTGATTTATACATAAAAGAAATGAAAGTATGAGTACGTATTTCATCATTGTTAACCTCTATCAATTACACATGCTTCGCCGCGTGATACGAACTTCTCACAAGCGGTCCGCTTTCCACGTGTTGAAATCCCATTTCCATTCCTGCAATTTTATACATCGCAAATTCGTCGGGATGAACAAAACGCGCAACCGGTAAATGTTGTTTTGTCGGTTGTAAATATTGTCCGATTGTAAGTATATCGCATTTCGTGTCAGAAATTTCTTTCATTGTTTGCAACACTTCCTCTTCGTGTTCACCAAGTCCAACCATAATTCCCGTTTTTGTTTTAAAGCCGCGTTCTTTTGCGCGGGAAAGTAATTCCAAACTTCGCTCATACTTTGCTTGCGGACGAACTGTTGAATACAATCGCGGAACCGTTTCCATATTGTGATTCAAAATATCGGGGAATGCATCAAGCACGTTCACTAACGCAAATTCATCGCCTTTAAAATCGGGAATCAATACTTCAATTGTCGTATGCGGATTTTGTTTTCGCACTTCACGAATTGTTTCAGCAAAAATAAAAGAGCCGCCATCATATAATTCATCACGATTCACCGAAGTAATTACTGCGTGCTGCAACTTCATCAACTTCACTGCTTCTGCAACGCGGCGCGGTTCATCGGCATCAAGTTCTGTCGGCAAACCGGTTTTCACGTTGCAAAATCCACAACTGCGCGTGCATACATCACCGAGAATCATAAACGTTGCAGTGCCGCTGTTCCAACATTCGCCAACATTCGGACATCGCGCTTCTTCGCACACCGTATGAAGTTTGTTTTTCTCCATTATATTTTTCAATTGCGCATATCCTTCACCGAGCGGCGGCTTCGCTTTCAACCATTCCGGTCGCCGTTGCATTGGTTTTGAAGGAACTTCAATGAGTGGAGATGGTTCTTGTGTAAGTGTATTTTCTTGTATGACGAACATATATTTTTTTTCTCTCGCAAAGACACTAAAAGTTTTCTTTGCATCTTCGCATGATAGAGAAAATATTTTATCTTGAAATTTTCGCTGTAAATATAAGTAAAGATGGAAGGAAAAATTGTTTGATAAACCGCCAAAGAAAATATTGATATTCATTTGGAATTCGCTCACGCATCAAAAATATTTTAACCACTGCAAGCCAAGAAATCAACACTTCG
>VGWC01000049.1 GCA_016873775.1 Ignavibacteria bacterium
TATTCAAAAGCGTTGCTACTTCTTGACCGAGAACGTTGTAGATTTTCAACGTTGTTTGTAAGGGCAATTCATGAATTGCCCCTACGGGAATTTCAAATCGAATCGTTGTTGTCGGATTAAACGGATTGGGATAGTTTTGTTGCAGAACAAATTGCGATGGAGATTCTGCAAACGTCGTTGTAGGAGTTCCGTACGTTTCGTTGAATTTTCCGGGAACAAATTTTACTAATCGTCCGAATTCTGTTGCGGTTTTGATACCTTTTAATTTCGCCGCATAGTAATTTTTATTCTTCAATCCAGTTAAATCTATGTATGAATTATCCGTTGTCATTGAAGCATAAAAACCTTCGTTTATCGGTTTGATAACATTATTAACAAGTACAGCAATTTCTTGGTAATCGGAAGAATCCGTTACTCCCCGCAATTGCCAATACGTCATCACAGTATCCAGTTCGTTTGCAACTTCTTTTAAAGTTTTTCCCTGCAGATTTTTTCCTGCAAGAGAAACATTCGTATCAAGCACTAACGAACCAAATCCGTAAGGCGTAATGGAATCTTTACTTGCTAAAATATTGAGTCGCAGCAAAACACCTTCCGCCCATGCATTATTGTCATGCGTTTTGCGCACCGGAACGATTGCTTTTGCAAGTTTCTTTGATTTCTTTCCGGTAACACGTAACGAATCTATCGGATAATATTTTGAATTAACCGTATGTGCAGATGAATAGAATTTTACGAGCGCAGATGCTGTTTTGAAATATAACCATCCGTATTTCTTCGCGGAATCTTTACTCGTTTGCGCAACGCCAAGAAACGTTGAACCGAGTTTTCCGATTTTCGAGAATTCATTATACAACACCGTTGGTTCGTTCGGCGTGCCAACAACGGTATTTGTTTTCACAATATATTTTAACTTCACTACTTTAGCCGTTAATGTTGTTGGAGATTGCATAAACGTACGCAACTTAACAGTATCAAGCAGAACGCCAAAGTTTTTCGTGAACGAACTAGTGGAAACAATATCAACGCTAAATCCGCTTCCGTTTTCGAGCGTCATATATCCGGTTCCGACGATTTGTGAAACGCTGTATGTTCCGGTAGTTAACTGTGTGAATGAATAATTTCCAGTCGCATCGGTAAGAACCGTATCTATGGTATTTCCGTTTTTCGAAATAAACAATGACCAGTTTGCAACACCGGTTTCACCAACAGAATACAAACTATCATTATTTGCGTCAACATATACCTTTCCGCTTATTGTTCCGTATTGGAAATTTCCGAAATTATTATTCACAGAAAGCAAACCAGAAGTCATCGTTACATCATACACGCCACTTTGCGGCAACGTTTGCATCCATCCGGTTTGCAATTCTTCGCTGACGGAATAATTTCCTGCGCCAAGATTTGCAAAGGTATAATTTCCGTTCGCATCCGTAATCGTTGAATCGGTAACTGCGCCGGAAAGTTTTATTTTCCAGTTTTGCACACCGACATCGTTTGCATCAAGAATTCCGTCGCCGATGACATCATTGAATTTCTTTCCGCTTATTGTTCCGAGTTGAAAGTTTCCGAACTTCAGATTTTTTGCAAATAATCCACTCGTGATATGGACGTCATCGGGATTTGATGTTGTTTGCATCCATCCGCTTTGCATTTTTTCGCGAACAAGATATGTTTCAGCAAATAAATCGGTGAATAAAAATCCGCCTTCATCATCCGTTGCCATCGAATCAACAAGTGTATTGATATCGGGCGAATACAAATATATCATCCAACCGGAAAGCACGTTTTCGCCGTTATCTTTTGTCCCGTTTCCATTAACATCGTTGAATTTCAATCCAGAAATAGAGCCGAGTCGAAAGTTTCCGAAATTCTGTTCCGTAGCGTTTTCACCGTTATTAAGTTCAACATAATTATAATCGGGTAAAGTCGGTAACGTTTGAACCCAATTTGTTTGAACTTCCGCGCTGATTACGTACGATCCGGGGTACAAATTACTGAATGAATAATTTCCATCAGCATCGGAAAGAACAGAATCTATGGCATCACCGGAGAGATATATTTTCCAATCTTCAATTCCAGGTTCGCCAACGTTTTTTACTCCGTTGCCATCAACATCGTCAAACGCTATACCGCTGATACTTCCAAGTTGGAAATTTCCAAAGTCATTCCCCTGAACATTACTTCCGCTTGCAATGTCAAGAGTATATGTTGAAGAAAACGGATATGTTTGCACCCATCCGTATTGTTGTTCTTCGCTGATTGTATATTGACCAACAGTCAAATTGTCGAACAGATAATTTCCATCGGCGTTCGTAAGAACAGAATCCAATTCATTTCCGGAAAGATAAATTTTCCAGTTCTCGATACCAAGTTCGCCGACATCTTTTAAACCGTTGTTGTTTGCATCGTAAAAATTCATTCCCGAAATTTTTCCGAATTTGAAATTGCCGAAATCAATATCTGTTAAAATTCCTCCAGTGAGATCAATGCTATACGTTCCCGTTGCAGGTTTTGTTTGCAACCATCCTTCAACTTCTTCTTCGCTTACAGTATAATTACCGGAAACAAGATTGAAGAACGCATAATCGCCATTTGCGTCGGTTAATGTTGATTCCGTAGCAACACCGGAAAGAAAAATTTTCCAGTTGGGAATTCCCGGTTCGTTGATTCCTTTCGTACCATCACCATTAAGGTCGTTAAATTTTTTTCCATAAATTCCGACAACTTCATAATTGCCGAAATCTTTTTCTGTAAAATTACTTGCATTTACTACTGCAAGTGAATATGTTCCAGGAGTTGCAGGAAATGTTTGGCTCCATCCCGGTTTATTTTCTTCGCCCACAGTGTAATTCCCTGCGAGTAGTTGAGTGAAGAGATAATTTCCATCATTATCGGTGAACACAGAATCGTATGCTGCGCCGGAAATTTTGATTTTCCAATTGGCAATCCCTGTTTCGCCAACATCTTTTGCACTATTATTATTCGCATCGTTAAATTTCATACCGCTGATTTTTCCGTATTGAAAATTACCGAAGTCTTGATTTGCGATGTTTGCATTACTCGTCATCGTGATTGAATATGGTTCGTTGTTTGCAGGCATTGTTTGCAACCATCCTTCTTGCATTTCTTCCGTGAGCGTATAATTTCCTGCGGGTAAATCGAGAAATGAAAATAATCCATCTGCTAATGTAATTATTGAATCAACGACAGGACCGGATAATTTTATTTTCCAGTTTGCAAGAGGAGTTTCACCAATATCTTTTACGCCGTTGCTATTAATATCGAGAAATTTTAAACCGCTGATTGTTCCTGGAAAAAATGCACCGAAATCTTTATCAATAACATTATCGCCATCGAGGATTTCTGTATAGGTATGCGGAGTGGCAGGAAGCGTTTGAATCATTCCTCCCCAAGTCGTGAGAGAAACAGTGTACGTTCCCGATGGAAGTCCTACGAAAGAATATAAACCATCACCGTCAGTATAGGTAACGCGAGTTTGAGTGCCCGTTAAATTTAATTCTTCATCCATCATTCCCGGATCGCCAGCGTCTTTCATTCCATCACCGTTAAGGTCTTCGAAAACAGTTCCGGAAATTGATGAAGGTACAAATATATTGATATCATCAATCGCCCATCCTTCATCAACTGACGATTCATCAGAAATAAATCGAAATCTGAATTGAACATTTGATACGCCTGCTAATCCGGTAAGAACTAAATATGAGTTCACCCATCCGTTCACAGGGTTATCTAATAATGCGCTTGAACCACTCCAACTTGGACCATTGATTTTGATCGGCGATCCTTCCGGAATTGGGTTTTCGTAATCGTACCAGTTATAACCGGAAATGTCTTCAAATTCTCCTACAATGGTAAATGCTCCGCCGTTTATACTCACTTCTATTACTCCTCCATCATAACCGGATTCTGATTTATAGTTGTTATAAAAACTTAGAACTGGGTCATTGGTTAAAGAAGAGAAATTAAAATAAGGAGACATTACATAATTATTTAAGTCAATGGAATAATTGCCAGTTGTTTTTGTTACCCAAGCGTTTACACCGCTATGAGCAGAAGCCATTTGTGTTTTTGACGGAGTTCCTCTTACCCATTCAACTGGTCCGCTCATAGCACCAGTTGTCCAACCGGAATCAGATATTCCTTCGAAGTTTTCTGTGTATGGAAATGAACTGTACATCAGTGAACCGGTAAAATTTCCGGATGCTATATCGTTAGAACCGTCTCCATCACTGGCTACAAAACTGCGAACATACATTTGAAAACCACCTGATGGAGGTATATAAGAAGTAGTGAACGTTACGTTTGCAACCGGTGGCGTGCCGCTCCAGGTTGGCGTCAACGTTTCATTTATTCCATCAACGGAACTCGTAGGTGCAGAACCTGCTTTGTAAGTTAGATTGATGGTAGATGGTGCTGCTGCGCTTCCTAACCACTTTACTGATGCAACAACATTATTCGCAACGCTCATTATCACAGGTTGACTGAAACTGACAGCAGTTACAGATAGATCGACAGCAACAGAACCAATTTTTATATTGTCAATGTAAATATTGTTTCCGTAGTAATTCCTGGATATAAATGCGATAACCACATTCGCACCCACTACCGATGAAGGAAGCGATACTTGTTCTGTGCGCCATGCAGTTGGAAACGCAGGTGGAATATATTCATCGTCCGTAACTTCAGTTCCTAACGATGCGCCGCCTTTTTTATAAATATGTGTTGTAGAAAACGTTACGCCTCCGTCCGTTGAAATGACTACTTTCAACGAATCGTTGCCGTATGTGTTCTCTGCATATGCAACATCAAACTTCAGTAAATCTCCTGAAACGAGTCCCGTCAGTACTGGCGTTTTCAAAGAATCGCGTTGTCCTGTATTGGAATAGTTGTAGCAATCCATATATACAGAACCGCTTCCGATTCCATAACCGCTTGCGCCACTCATACGAGCCCACGTAACTGTGCCTGAATTTGCATTTCCAACACGCCAACCTGTTGGAGGAAAGGTTGCGTTTTCGAAATCTTCTACTGTAAGTCCTTGCACATTCAACGTTCCTTGCTTCCCGAGTGAAGCGGGGGCAAAAACTGCTTGACGTGTTAACGACTTAACCTTTTTCGGTTTTGTAATACTTTTCTTTCCTGCAAATGTATCTACAGAAATGAAAAGAACGAATAACATTAGTAATAAAGTTGTAAACGAACGTTTCAACATAAAATACCTCGTAATTTAGAAATGAATAAATTATTAATTAAAAAATGCGGAAGAATGATACACTTATTTAGCAACACCACCAATAAAAAGATGCAAGTACTTTCCACTTTTTGACTAATACCACATCTTTTCTTGCGAACTCCAAACCTGTAATAAGTGTAACTTCTTTGTTGTAACAATATCTATGCCAAATATTTGAACCAAAAAATATTGTTGCAATTTGACGTATTGAAGGGTAAAAGAGTTTAAGAAATATTTGTAGAGATTTTTTTTATTTTTGAAAATACATTTCTCTAATTGGATATGAATCACTTGCGGTAACTGCAGTACGGCAGGATTTATTATGTGTACTTTCCTATTTCCACTTTTTGCACTGCATTTTTTAATTCCTTCAATCCAATGGGTTTCAGTAAATAATCCACAACATTTGGTAAATCCATCGCTTGATAGATGTATTGAAAATGCGCCGTTACAAAAACGACACTGAAGTTCTTTTGTCGTAGTTCTTTCAACATTTCAAAACCATTCTTTACCGGCATTTCGATATCGAGAAATACGACATTGGGTTCATATTGCAGAATTACTTCTTTTCCCGCAGAAGCGCTATCAGCAGTTGCAACAACTTCAACGTTCTTGCAAAAACGTTCAAGCATTTGACGGAGGACAGTTCTTCCGCTTCGTTCGTCATCTATTATCACCGCACGTAACATAGTTTTTGTAAAAAACGTAATGTAGAATTGAACAAACAAACGAATGGTTGCAGAAGTATCCTCTGCAACCATTTGTTTTTCGCACTGAATTGTTCTATGAACCTTTAGGTATTCGCATAACGAAAAATATTTACCTCAATGGGTCTCATTTATTTAGAACAAATCATCCATTACTATTTCATTAATACCATTTTCCTCACGGAAGAAAATGTTTCTTCGGTTTCGATTCCTTTCACGATTATGCGGTAGTAATAAATTCCGCTCGATAGTTTATTCGCATCAAATTGCACTTCGTGTTCTCCTTCTTCCATCGTTTCATTGTTTAAAAGCGTTGCTACTTCTTGACCGAGAACGTTGTAGATTTTCAACGTTGTTTGTAAGGGCAATTCATGAATTGCCCCTACGGGAATTTCAAATCGAATCGTTGTCGTCGGATTAAACGGATTGGGAAAGTTTTGCGAAAGTGAAAATTCAGCGGGAAGTTCCCGAAGAACATTCGCTCGAATTTTGTTTTCACTGATATTTTGGCAAACGAAGTAAATAGTATTCGAGGGCGATGAAAGAACGTTTGCGTTGTCTGCCGTTCAAACAAAATAGTATATGTGTTCCGAAACATCTTCATACGATGTTCCCGTAACCGTTGCGTGATAATTGAAATTTTACCACATTTCAAGGGTGAGATGATACATTTTATTCAACATTTTTCTTGATTTCCTAGTCTAGAGCCGAATTAAAATATTCGCTTAACAATTGAAACTTGCTTCGTAATACAATATGAAATCGAAAATTATTCATTCGTTCCGAATACTCTATCGCCCGCATCGCCAAGCCCAGGAAGGATGTAACCTTTGTTGTTCAATTCCCTATCGAGCGCGGCGGAATAAATAATGACATCGCTGTGGTCTTTGAGAATGCGTTTCACTCCTTCAGGCGCAGCGACAAGACAAACGTATCGAACTGTTTCTGCTCCGCGTTGTTTCAAAAATTTTATTGCCGCGCTTCCGCTTCCCCCAGTTGCAAGCATCGGGTCCAAAAGAAACACGACGCTTCCTTTGATACGTTGTGGAATTTTAAAGTAATAATCCATTGGCTCAAGAGTTTTTTCATTGCGCGCAAGTCCGATATGACCAACACGTGCATTGGAAAACACATCGAGAAATCCGCCAATGATTCCGAGCCCAGCGCGAAGAACAGGAACGAGGACGATAGTATCTTTCAAATCGTATCCTGTTGTCTTTTCGAGCGGAGTTTGCACGTTGAATTCTTTCAGTTTCAAATCGCGCGCGGCTTCAAATGCAAGGATGATGGAAATGCGCCGCAATGTTGGTCGAAACAAACTGCTTGGTGTTTTTTTGTTGCGCAACGTTGTTAAATCGCGTTTGATGACGGGATGGTCAATGAGTTTGAAGTTCTTCATAGAGTATGTTTATTGGTTTGCTTGTTAGTTAGTTTGTTCGTTTGTAACTAATCAACGAGCAAATTTACACATCTTGGCGGGCAAGCGAACGATTGAACAAAATTTTCGTGGAAAAGATAGAGAAATGAAAAGCGAGTTTAAAACAAAAAAGCAATTTCTTCCGCTATATTTTAAACTCTTTTTTCAAGCATTGTATCTAACACGACGCTAAAAATTATGCGTTGTTCTTAACAAACAAAATGGTTTTGAGATATTATTTCATATTTTTCTCCTCAAAATTTGCATTTAAAATACAGATACACATCTCTTTTCGAAACTAATTTTTTTGATTTACATAAATTGAATGAAGAAAACTCTCTTATACATTTTTTTGGTTGTTGCAGTGCTTGGTTCGAGCGGTTATTATTATTTTAACAATTCCAAAACAGAAGAAGTACAATACCGAACAGAAAAAATTACACGCGGCGATATTGTTGTTCGCGTGCGAGCAACTGGAACAATCAACCCGAAACGCAACGTTCAAGTAGGAAGTCAAGTTTCAGGAACGATTTTAAAGTTGTTTGCGGATTTTAATTCAGTAGTACACGCAGGACAAGTTGTTGCAATTATTGATTCAACGTTTCTTTTTGCATCAGTAAAAGAATCGGAGGCGAATCTTGAGCGCGTACAGGCGCAAGTGAACGAAGCGCAAAGAAATTTAAACAGAATAAAAGGATTGTTTGAAAAAGGTTTGGTTTCACAAGCGGAAAATGATAAGGCGCAAACGGATTTAGAAACTGCGAATGCACAACGGAAGCAATCGCACGCATCACTTGAACGAGCAAAAGTAAATTTGCGGTATGCGGTAATTCGCTCGCCGATAGATGGCATTGTAATTTCGCGGGACGTGGATGTTGGACAAACAGTAGCAGCAAGTTTTCAAGCCCCGAAACTTTTTGTTGTTGCAAACGATTTACAAACAATGCAAGTGGAAGCAAATGTTGATGAAGCGGATATTGGTCAAGTAAAAGAAGGTCAGGAAGTAACGTTTACTGTTGATGCATATCCTGAAGAAGAATTTAAAGGAACAGTAACACAAGTACGCATCGCTCCAATTCAAGTGCAAAACGTTGTTACGTACACCGTAATAATAGAAGTTCCAAATGATGAGATGAAATTGCGTCCCGGAATGACTGCGACGGTTTCTATTTTAGTCAATAAAAGAGAAAACGTATTACGCATTCCAGCGCTTGCATTGCGATTTCAACCGCCGATGGATGTACTCGAAAAAATTTCTTCACAGAAAGATTCTTCTTCTTCGATGAGTAATGTTGACTCGGAAAAGAGGAGTGATGGAGTTGTGGAGAAATGGAGTAGTAGTGATTCATCAATGAAAAATAAAAATGGAGAAAATGGCGAACGAAGAATGCGACGCGGCGATGGTGAATGGAAAAATAGGAGAGAAGGAGAACAACGTGGAGAACGTAGAGAATTTTCCAACGAACAAATGCAACAATGGAAAGAGCGTCGAGAAGGAGCGAAAGGAATGGACAAAATGAAAATGTCCAAACGAAATTTTGCGCGCGTGTGGATGTTAGTGAATGGAAAAGATTTGAAACAAGTTCGCATTCGTACGGGAATTACGGATAATCGCTTCATTGAAATTTTTTCTGAAGACTTAAAAGAAGGCGATGAAGTGATTGTGGGAATGAATGGCAACGAAATGAGTTCGATGCAAGGAATGCAAAATCAAAATCCATTTGCTCCACGAATGCCGGGAGGCGGAGGTGGAGGAGGCGGTGGAATGAGAAGAGGATTTTAAAATTTACAATTGCTAATTTCCAATTTAGAATTTGTACATCGTAAACTGAAAATCGTAAACCGTAATTTGTAATTCGTAAATAATAACTATGCGCTTTTTTGAAATTCTTCGTATCGCATTTGATGCTTTGTTGCGAAATAAAATGCGTTCGCTTCTTACAATGCTTGGAATCATTATCGGCGTTGGTGCTGTGATTGCTATGGTTGCGATAGGACAAGGAGCGCAAACATCTGTCGAAGCGCAAATCAATTCGCTCGGAACAAACGTGATTCTCATTTTTCCCGGCAACACAACGCGTGGTGGAGTTTCTTCCGGCGCTGGTTCAAACACGACATTGACGGAAGACGATGCAAAAGCGATTAAAGAACAATGTCCCGCAGTTTCGTTGATGAGTCCGTTGTTGCGCAGCGGTGGACAAATTGTTTCGGGAAATTTGAATTGGAGTAGTTCGATGCAAGGAGGAACGGTAGATTATTTTTCCATTCGCGATTGGCGTTTGGATTTGGGAGAATTTTTTAGCGAGCAGGATGTTCGTGCAGCGACAAAAGTTTGTTTGCTTGGACAAACTGTTGTTCAACAACTTTTTGAAAGCGCAAACCCGATTGGACAAACAATTCGTATTCGCAACACACCATTTAAAGTCATCGGAACGTTGCAACCGAAAGGACAAAATATGATGGGACAAGACCAAGACGATGTTGTGCTTGTTCCCTACACAACGTTGATGAAACGTTTTATGGGAAACAATACTCGTGAATGGAGATTTATCGCTTCAGCAAGAAGTAAAGCCCAAATCACTGAAGCGCAACAGCAAATCACAGAATTACTGCGCGTACGTCATAAACTTTCACCGATGGATGACAATGATTTTACCATTCGAACACAAACTGAAATTGCAGAAGCATCAACATCAACGTCAAAAATTATGACGATGTTGTTGGGAAGTATTGCCGGCGTTTCTCTCATCGTTGGAGGAATTGGCATTATGAACATTATGCTTGTCTCTGTTACAGAGCGAACGCGCGAAATCGGAATTCGCAAAGCAATTGGTGCGCGACGCGGTGATATACTTTCTCAATTTCTTACAGAAGCAATTGTTCTTGGTGTTGTCGGTGGAATATTGGGTATAGGTTTAGGAATTGCGGCTTCTAATCTTGTTGCAAAATTCGCGCTATGGCCTGTGTTTGTTTCTACTTCATCAATTATTCTCGCTGTTGGTTTTTCTGCCGCAGTAGGAATTTTTTTTGGATATTATCCTGCTAGAAAAGCGGCGTCACTCAATCCTATTGAAGCGTTACGTTATGAATAAAAAAGAGAATTGACGATGAATACATTGGTCAATATTGAAAATCGAAAAGACACACCATCTTTTTTCCGCAGAATTATTTTGTAACTTTTGCCCGCATTTTACATTTTTTATATAACAAGAAACAAAATCAATATGCCAACAAACACACTTACAATTACTGATAACAGAACAGGAAAGCAATATGAAATACCAATAGAGTACGAAACGATTCGTGCGATGGATTTACGCCAAATAAAAACTAAAGATGACGATTTCGGAATGATGACGTATGACCCTGCGTTTATGAACACAGCATCGTGTAAAAGCGCCGTTACGTTTATAGACGGAGATAAAGGAATTTTGCAATATCGAGGATATCCCATTGAACAACTCGCAGAAAGTTGTTCGTTCCTGGAAGTTGCTTATTTACTTTTGAACGGAGAACTTCCGACGCGTGAACAATACGACGCTTGGGTTCAGGAAGTCACGAATCATACGATGATTCACGAGAACATTAAAAAATTTATGGATGGTTATCATCACGACGCACATCCGATGGGAATGTTACTTGGAACAGTAGGAGCGCTTTCAACGTTCTATCCCGATGCGCGCAACATTCACGATACCAATTCCCGAAAACTTCAGATTGTACGATTGACGGCAAAAATGCCTACACTTGCAGCGTTTGCTTATCGTCATAGTATCGGGCTTCCGTACATTTATCCGGAAAACGGATTGAGTTTTGCAGAAAATTTTCTTTCGATGTTATTCGGAAAAACTGCGAAACATAATACAAATCCTGTTTTGGCAAAAGCATTAGATGTACTATTCATTCTCCACGCAGACCACGAACAAAATTGCAGCGCAAACTCGATGCGTTCCATTGGAAGTTCGTTAACGGATCCATTTTCAGCAACAGCAGGAGCAATAGCCGCACTTTATGGACCGCTTCACGGAGGTGCTAATGAAGAGGTGTTAAAAATGCTTAGGGAAATCGGTTCGCTTTCCAATGTTCCTTCGTTTATCAAAGAAGTAAAGGAAGGAAAAGGTTCTCGCTTGATGGGCTTCGGTCATCGTGTGTATAAAAACTATGACCCGCGTGCAAAAATAATTAAAAAACTTGCTGACCAAGTATTTGATGTAACGGGAAGAAATCCTTTACTCGATATTGCTTTGGAATTAGAACGAATTGCGCTTGAAGATGAATATTTTGTGAAGCGAAAACTGTATCCGAATGTTGATTTTTATTCCGGCTTGATTTATCAGGCGATGGGATTTCCAACATCAATGTTCACCGTATTGTTTGCAATTGGAAGAACTCCTGGATGGCTTTCACAATGGCAGGAATTACTTTCTGATGCAGAACAGAAAATTGCGCGTCCGCGGCAAATTTATATCGGACATCAGCAGCGCGATTTTGTTCCATTTACAAAACGAGGATAGGAAGAATGTCAATGGAGTCCACATTATTTGTTGGACTTCATTTTTTTTTTCAATTCAAACCCATGGATATTCAACTGCAAGATTTAGGAGTAGTATTTGTCCTCGTTTTTATGGAAGGATTATTAAGCGCGGATAATGCTATCGTATTAGCAGTACTCGCTCTTCCTTTACCATTGGGTGAGCAGAAAAAAGCATTGAAGTACGGAATGTTTGGCGCTGTTGCATTTCGTATTGTTTCGCTTGTCTTTATCAGTTATTTATTGCAATGGCCTTGGGTAAAAATGATTGGTGGAATGTATTTAATGTATTTGGGAGTAAAACATTTTCACGAAAAAATTTTATTAGGAGACGATGTTGAACATTTAAAGAAAAAAAATGCAAAATCTATTTTCGGATTATCGCAGTTTTGGAGTACGGTTATTGCCATTGAATTAACGGATATAGTTTTTTCTGTTGATTCCATTTTTGTCGCCGTTGCAATGTCCACAAAACTTTGGGTTATTATCACAGGAGGAATTCTTGGAATCATTTCTATGCGGTTTGTTGCCGGTTCTTTCCTCTCACTTTTGAAGCGGTTTCCCGCGCTGGTTGATGCGGCGTACGCAGTTGTTTTTTGGATAGGATTGAAACTTTTCATAGAATTTTTGCATGCCAAAAATCTCATCCAGTGGGAAATTGCACATTGGTTTTTCTATACGATGATAGGCGTACTGTTTTTGGCTTCTTTTATTTTCAACGTTCGGAAAGAACGAAAACAAAAGAAACATGAAAAACTTGCTGAAGATATGCTCAGCGATGATTTGATTTAAAGTATGTTGCATTCATTAACAAAGAATAATTGCTATGGAATATGAATTACTCTGGATAGGCGTCTTTAATATATTCGTTGTCGTGATGCTTTTGATTGACCTCCTTATTTTCAATCGGGAAGCGCACGAGATTACCATTAAAGAAGCACTTATATGGAGCGGTGTGTGGATTGCGCTTGCATTGTTATTTAATGTAGGTGTGTATTATTATTTGGGAAAGGTGCGCGCATTTGAATTTTTAACCGGGTATATCATCGAAAAATCTTTGAGCATTGACAATTTGTTTGTCTTTCTCCTAATATTTTCTTATTTCAAAGTTCTACCGAAGTATCAGCACAAAGTATTATTTTGGGGAATTATCGGCGCACTGATTATGCGTGCGATACTCATTTTTTTCGGAGTTATTCTTATCAACACGTTTCATTGGGTAATTTTTCTCTTTGGTGCATTTCTTGTGTACACGGGAATAAAAATGGGATTTCAGAAAGAAGAAAAAGAAATACATCCGGAAAAAAATATAGTTGTACGTTTCTTTAAATTGTTCATTTCTGTTACTCCGCGTTTTGTCGAAGGGAATTTTTTTACAAGAGAGGATAATAAAAGAAAAGCAACATTACTTTTTGTTGTTCTCATCATTGTTGAAACAACGGATTTAGTGTTCGCCGTTGATTCCATTCCCGCCATTTTAGCAATAACTACTGACCCTTTTATCGTATATACATCCAACGTTTTTGCAATATTGGGATTGCGTGCATTGTATTTTGCACTTGCAGGAATTATGGAATTGTTTTATTATCTGAAATACGGATTAGCATTCGTTCTTGTTTTTATCGGTGCAAAAATGTTACTTTCTGATTATTATAAAATTCCCATTGGATTTGCCTTGAGTGTAGTTGTAACAATATTAGTGGTTTCAATTATTCTTTCGTTAATAAAACCGCAAAAAAACAAATCATAATTATTTCAATCACTTTCTGTTATTCGAAATTTTTATTGCTTCCAGTATTGCTGTTTTCATACTTGTCGCATCCGCTATTCCTTTTCCTGCAATATCGAAAGCCGTTCCGTGTGCTGGCGAGGTTCGCACAATTGGTAATCCCATAGTAAAATTTACTCCTTCCTTCATTCCAGAAATTTTTAACGGAATTAATCCTTGGTCGTGATACATTGCAAGCACTGCATCGTAATGTAGATACGAACGATTGCCAAAAAAACCATCGGCAGAAAACGGTCCTTCGACTATACATTTTCTTGATTTCATTGACTGTATTGCGGGAATGATGACGTTGTTTTCTTCGTTGCCGAATAAACCAAATTCTCCCGCGTGCGGATTGAGACCAAGAACAGCGATACGCGGACGTAATATTTTGAAATCATTTATTAAACAATCGGAAATCAATTGCAATTTTTGTTGAAGAAGTTCTATTGTCAGTAATGTGGAAATGCTTTGGATTGGAATATGAATTGTTGCGAGCGCAATTTTCATCATAGAAGAATACAGCATCATTCCAAAATTATCCGAGTGAGTGAGCGAAGCGATAAATTCAGTTTGTCCGGGAAACGGAAATGAACATAAACGCAATGCTTCTTTCGATACTGGCGCAGTAACCATTGCTGAAACAACATTGCCGAGACATAGTGCTACTGCAATGCGAATAGAAGAAACAGAAATATTTTCTGAAGGATGTTCTCTTTTTCTGAAGATGCTGCTTTGGTTCGAATTCTTTTCGATATTAATATAGAGAACAGAATTTTTTGATTGAACACTTTTCGAATCAAATTCAACGAACACGCATTGCAAATGGAGACGTTTTGCATGATGTTCAAAAACGGTGCGTGGTCCAATAAGAACTGGGATGCAATTTTTTTTTATAGTGAAATCTGTCGCTGATTTTAATACAACTTCCGGACCAATTCCGTTGATATCACCGCACGTGATTGATATAAATGGTCTGTCAGTTTTCGTAGACATTTTGATAATGATTTCTTTAAAAAAACAACGTGAAAGTACTAACGTTTGTTTACATTCACAAATTTTTGATAACAAGTGTAAATAGTAAGAGAAAAAAAACAGGAAATATTTTTGTGTGAGTAAGGAAAACGCTTATATTTTTACCCAATTTTTTTTGTAAAACAAAACAAATGACAAGAAAAAATTCTAAAAAACATCTTTCAAAAAATACAACTGAAATAGTTGAACCAGTTGAATTAAAACGCCGTGCGCGCGTTGTTGGCGTAGTTATTACCGGTTGCCCCGAATGCAATAACCCTGTGAATTTTGACAGAAAAAGCGTGAAAACGTGTCCATACTGCGAAGCGGAAGTCGAAATTGATTTAGATAGAGTTGAAGTGATGGTAAAAAAAGTTGCAGAACGAAAACCTTCACGTTCAAAGAACTAATTTTTTGTTGTAAAACAGAAATTCATATCTTCTCCCATCAAAAAATTACCCCCAAAAAGGGCTATTTTTTTACGGTAAAATTGGACTAATTCAGTCGTATTTGAATGTTACAAATTTCTAAAAAAGTTGAATATGGTTTGATTGCAATTCGTCATATGGCGTTGCAAAAAAACGATTGTTGCACAACAACGAAAGAAATTTCGGAGCGTTATGCAATTCCATACAACTTATTGGCGAAAGTAATGCAAGTACTTGCAAGAAGAGGATTCATTATCCCGCGACAAGGAGTTTATGGTGGATATATTCTTACGAAAAACCCAAGCGATATAAAAATTTCTGATGTTATCAATGCGATTGAACAAGTTCCGCAAATTTCCTTGATGCAATGCGAAGCAGAACCGATTGAGAATTGCGCTGTGTCTTCGTTCTGCACAATAAAAAGTCCTTTACTTAAAATTCAGCAAACGATTAACAATGCATTTCAACAAATGAGTTTGCAGGAAATTTTACACTGAAATGAAGTTTCCGATTTATCTTGATAATCACGCAACAACACAAGTTGACCCAAGAGTTGTCGAAACAATGTTGCCATACTTTTCTGAAAAGTTTGGAAATGCATCGAGTCGTCAGCATA
This sequence comes from Ignavibacteria bacterium, assembly GCA_016873775.1. Taxonomy (NCBI): domain Bacteria; kingdom Pseudomonadati; phylum Ignavibacteriota; class Ignavibacteria; species Ignavibacteria bacterium. Next base: position 15,739 of record VGWC01000049.1, read on the forward strand.
ATTATGGATGGCAAGCAGAAGAATCGGTTGAAACTTCGAGAAGTTTTGTTGCGAAATATTTAAATGCAGAACCGAGCGAAATAATTTTTACAAGCGGCGCAACAGAATCAAATAATCTTGCAATCAAAGGAATTGTAGAAAGTTGTAAGCAAAAAGGAAATCATGTTATTTCGTGCGTAACGGAACATCATTCTGTCCTCGATGTTTGCAAACATTTTGAAAAAAGCGGTTGTGAAGTTTCGTATGTGCGCGTTGATAAGTTTGGAAAAATAGATTTGAATGAACTTGAAAATGCATTACGTTCAAATTCGATTCTTGTTTCGATTATGATTGCGAATAACGAAATCGGAACATTCCAACCGATAGAAGAAATCGGAAAACTTTGCGCGGAACGAGGAATTATATTTCATACCGATGCAACACAAGCGATTGGAAAAATTCCGATAGATGTTCAAAAATTAAATATTCATTTGCTTTCGCTTTCTGCGCATAAAATTTATGGACCAAAAGGAATTGGCGCTTTGTATGTTCGAAAAAAAAATCCACAAATAAAAGTTTCTGCACAACAACATGGCGGCGGACACGAAAAAGGTTTGCGTTCAGGAACGTTGAATGTTCCGGCAATTGTAGGATTAGGAAAAGCGATTGAAATTTTATCGAACGAAATGAATGTAGAGACGCAATATATTGCGTCTCTACGAGAAACATTACAACAACGATTTTTCACATCAATAGAAAACATTTGGTTCAATGGAGATTTGTCTGAGAGAATTCCGAACAATTTGAATGTTGGTTTCGATGGAGTTGATGCGCAAGCGTTAATGCTCGGAATGAAAGAAATTGCTGTTTCATCCGGTTCAGCGTGTTCGACTTCGCAAGCAATGCCGTCGCACGTTTTGAAAGCAATCGGATTATCGAATGAACAAGCGCATTCATGTATTCGATTTGGAATTGGAAGATTTAACACGGAAGAAGAAATTGAATACACGGCAAAACGAGTAAAAGAAGTTGTAGAGCAATTGCGTTTAATTTCTTCTAAGTACAAAATTAAAAAAGTGAAAGAAGAACTTGGAACTGCTTAAATAGAACACGGATGACACAGATGTGACGGATTTTCGCTGATAATAAATCCGTGATTATCAGTTTAATCAGTGTTATCTGTGTTCTATGAGAATTTTTATGATACAAAAAAATAATCATCACAATTATGAATAACAAAGCAACAGCAACAATTACAAGCAACACAACAGAATATTTGAAATTTCTCAAATCGAAATTCAAAATTTATCATTTGTCAATATGTTTTTCCGCGATATGCATTACGGAACGATGGAATATTTATCGAAGAAGGGAATCAAACTTTCCTATCTTGACGCAGAAGAAGTTACGAATGAAGTTGCGAAACATTTGGAAACCAACGGCACAATAAAAAGAATTGACAAGCAAACATTTCTTTTGAATTATCCGGAATTTTGGTTGCCGAGAAAAGAAGTTGCACCACCCGCACCAAAACCAGCAGCAACACCAGCGGCACAAGCAACAGCTGTGTCAACTACAACTCCTGTGCAAGCGGCTTAATTTTCCAAATTGTTAAAGAAATATTTTAAATCTAAAATCTAAATTCTAAAATCAATTGACACACTTACTCGAAATAAAAAATCTTCACGTCGAAGTTGAAGACAAAAAAATTCTCAAAGGATTTAACCTTGCAATCAACGTTGGCGAAGTTCATGCGATTATGGGACCAAACGGTTCCGGAAAAAGTACACTTTCGTATGCGTTGATGGGACATCCTTCATACACAATTACGGACGGAGAAATTTTGTTCAAAGGCGAAAACGTTGTCGAGATGGAACCGGATGAACGCGCCGCACTTGGAATGTTTCTCGCATTTCAATATCCGCACGAAATTCCCGGTGTTACATTATTTAACTTTCTACGTTCATCATTGAACTCGATCGAAAAAAAGAAAACGGGAATTGACCCGGAGAAAGACAAAAAACAAAACGCAAAATCCATTATTCAATTTTCAAAACGACTTTCAGAAAAAATGAAGGAGTTGGGAATTGACGAATCGTTTCAAAAGCGATACGTGAACGAAGGATTTTCCGGCGGAGAAAAAAAACGTGCTGAGATTTTGCAAATGTCAATGCTCGAACCATCGCTTGCAATTCTCGATGAAACGGATTCGGGACTCGATATTGATGCATTGAAAATTGTTTCCGATGGAGTGAATCGTCTTTCATCGCCGAATCGCAGTGTTCTCGTCATTACGCATTACCAACGCTTGCTCAATTATATCAAGCCGCATTTCGTTCACATTTTGTGGAATGGAAAAATTATTCTAACCGACGGACCAAAACTTGCACTTGATTTAGAAGCAAATGGTTATGATTGGGTGAAGGAAAAATATTCAGAAAGAATTGCGGCGTAAATAAAAATGTCATTCCGAACTTGTTTCGGAATCTATAATTAAGAT
>VGWC01000050.1 GCA_016873775.1 Ignavibacteria bacterium
GAAAGCGAACAGAATTATCAAAGGTTATTTTGTTGCGCTCATTGCCGGAAGTCCCGCAGATGATGAGCATTGTAAAAAAATTCTGAGTGAACTGAACAAGCGTGGCATTCCGAACGAGTATAGAATTTGTTCCGCGCATAAAGAGCCGGAACGACTTGCGAAAATGATTAAAGAATATGACGCAAGTATCGAGCCGCTTGTGTATGTAACGGTTGCGGGACGAAGCAACGGACTTTCCGGCGTAACAGCTGCGAACACAAGATTTCCTGTGATTGCTTGCCCGCCGTATTCTGATAGATTTGGCGGCGCGGATATTTTTTCCACCTTGAGAATGCCAAGCGGTGTTCCCGTGATGACAATTACCGAACCGGAAAATGTCGGTTTCGCAATTCAGAAAATGTTTGCGATGTATGATGAAACGTTGCTCGAAAAAACTTCCGTTGAACTTTCGGCGATGAAGAAACGCAATGAAGATGCAGATGGAGAAAGACGTAATTAGTCATTGGTAATTGGTCATTTGTAATTAGTAATTTGTTCTGAACAAACTACTCACACAGATTCACGAATTACGAATTACTAATTACAAATTACCAATGACTTTACAACCTTGAGTAAAATGAAAAATGTTTTAGTAATTGGAAATGGCGGAAGAGAACACGCGCTTGGATGGAAATTGAAACAATCGCCGCACATTGAGAAAATATTTTTCGCTCCCGGAAATGGCGGAACAATTTCTCTCGGAGAAAATATTTCGCTTGGTATTAATGAGTTTGAAAAAATTGCAACGTTTGTAAAAGAAAAAAATATTTCTCTTACTGTTGTAGGAAGCGAAGAACCGTTAGTGAATGGTATTGTAGATTATTTTTCCGAGCAGCAACTTCCTCAACAAGGACATTTTATTTTTGGACCAACAAAATTTGCCGCAGAAATTGAAGGAAGCAAAGTATTTGCAAAAGATTTTATGAAGCGAAATAATATTCCTACTGCGGATTATAGTTCACTTCGCGATTTCGATGATGCAATTTCGTATTTGAAGAAATGTAAATATCCGCTTGTCATAAAAGCATCGGGACTTGCGGCGGGAAAAGGTGTTTCGATTTGCGAGAATCAAAGTGAAGCAATTGTAACTGTACAAGATTATTTTGTTCACAAAACTTTGGGTGATGCCGCGAATGAAATCGTGATTGAAGAATTTTTGGAAGGTGAAGAAATTTCGATTCTTGCATTAACCGATGGAGAAACAATAAAAGAATTTCTTCCAGCGCAAGACCACAAAAAAATATTTGATGGTGATAAAGGTCCAAACACGGGAGGAATGGGTTCGTATGCACCTGTTCCAATTGTTACGAAAGAAATGTTGGATGAAATTCAGAAAACAATTTTGCTTCCCACTATTCGAGGAATGAAAAATGAAGGGAGAGAATTCCGTGGTTGTTTGTTCGCAGGACTGATGCTCACAAAGAATGGAATTAAAGTTCTCGAATTCAATTGCCGCTTCGGCGACCCGGAAACGCAACCGCTGATGCTTTTACTCGAAAATGATTTGTATGAATTACTGTTGAGTTGTTGCGATCCAAATTCTGAAAAAAGACTTTCTGAAATTGATTTACGATTTTTAGAAGAGAGCGCTTGCTGTATTGTTGTTGCATCGGGTGGTTATCCTGGAAAGTATGAGAAAGGAAAAGTGATTTCGGGATTAGACGTTTTGGATTCCCGCTTTCGCGGGAATGACAATGACACGGTCGTATTTCACGCAGGAACAACAACTCATACTTCAAATCTCAAATCTCAAATCATTACAAACGGTGGTAGAGTTCTTGGGATTACTTCAAAAGCAAAAACTTTACAAGAATCAATTCAACAATCGTACGAAATCGTTTCAACAATTTCCTTTGATGGGATGTACTATAGAAATGATATTGGACATCACGCATTACAATAAGATGGAGTCCACTTTTTTTATTCAACCAATCAAATCTTTCAAAATCAATACGTTTCTAATAAGTGAAGTGGACTCCATAATTCAAACCTAAAAAATGAAAACAAATAAAATCACATACTCATCTTCCGGCGTTGATGTAGATTTAGGCAATCAAGCATCAAAAATATTATACAACGCCGCGAAACAAACATGGAAAAACCGCAAAGGAACACTCGGCGAAGTCATTGTTCCGTTCGATGATTTTTCAGGGTTGCGTGCGATGCGCGTTGGAAATCTTCCACTCGATACGGTTGCGTGTTTGGGATTTGACGGCGTTGGTACAAAAATTGAAATCGCTGAGCGCGTCGGAGAACACGATACAATTGCGTTTGATTTATTTGCAATGGTTTGCGATGATGCTGTTGTGCGCGGAGGTGTTCCTGTACTTATCGGTTCCGTGCTTGATGTGAACTCTCTTTCAAAAAAAAATAACGGAATAGAAATTATTAAACAACTTGCGAACGGATACCTGCGAGCCGCGAAAGAAGCAGGAGTTGCAGTCATCAATGGAGAACTTGCAGACCTTGGTTCGCGTGTATGTGGTTATGGAAAATTTAATTACACGTGGAGTGCGGGAATTTTGTGGTTCGCAAAAGAATCAAAACTTTTTACCGGAAATGAAATTCGAGTCGGAGATTCACTTATTGCATTGCGAGAAAATGGTTTTCGGTCGAACGGCCTGTCATTAGCACGTAAAGTATTTTCCGAAAAACTTGGAGAACAGTGGCACAAGAAAAAGCTCAACGGAAAAAATCTCGGCGAACTGGTCCTCACACCATCAACAATTTATTCAAGAATTATTTCTGAACTACGGGGAGAAGTTTTTGAAAAACCAAAAGTTGAAATTCACGGGATTGCACATATTACGGGAGGAGGAATTCCTGAAAAACTTGGACGAATGTTGAAGCCATCGGGATTGGGTGCAAGACTCGGAAATCTTTTTCCTCCTTGTGAAGCGATGAAGTACGCACAAAAACTGGGAAATATTTCCGACGAAGAAGTTTACCGCACGTGGAATATGGGAAACGGAATGTTACTCGTTACTCCGGAACCGGAAAAAGTTTTGAAACTACTCGCTAAAAAAAATGTTGATGCAAAGATGTGTGGAGAAATTGTCCGTGCGAAAAAAATTTCTATTTGTTCGAACAACGTCGTTCTCAACATTCTCTTTAAAAATGAAAATCGCCAGTTGAGTAAACCGGCGATGAAGTAAGTATTAACAAATTTTTTACTAAGGTAATACCGAAGGATTTTCCGAAGAACTCTCAATAGGAGGAAGCGATAGTGGATCCAATTTGATTTCTTCATCAGTGATTTGTTGCGATGTTTTATCATCAACCTGCGGCGCGCTTCGTTTTCGAAGTTTTTCTTCGTAATGTGCAACTTCATTTTCAACTTTTTCGATTTTTTTCAGAATTTTTTCTAGGTCTTTCGTATCTTCCTTCATCCATTTTTCCACTTTATCTCGAAATTCTTCAGAGCGTGCGGTTTCCATACGTTCTTTGTTATGATTTAAGTTATTTCGGATTTTATCAGCACGAACGTGCGCTCGTTCTAAAAATCCTTTGCCGCTTGCAATACTCGCTTCTAAATACTTATGAAAATCGGAACGGCGCTGTTGTGTTTTACCAGAAATTTCACGATAGATATCGTCAAAGAGTGTTTGTAGCTTTTTGAAATCGTCTTGTAAAAAGAAAAATCCATTACGGTTTTTTTGGACCTCACGCAGAAGGTCGCGTGCGGCAGTTGAACCTTTCGTTCGTAACGTTTCGCGAATGGTTTCTGCATCGTTGATGAATTTTTCGCGGTTCATATACGATTCATAACGTTTTCGCTCGTTCACTTTTTCCCAAACTTCCTGATAAAAATACCATACTTCGTCGTGGTCTTCTTTTACCATTCCGCTTCCGCGAAATTTCTCTCGCATTTTCCGCAAACGATTTTCACATCCTGTTAATTGCTTTCGCATATCTTGACTGTCCAGATTTGAAAGTTTTTCGTATTCGTCGCCAAGCGTAGTAATTTCTTGTGTTAACGCTTGTTTGACCTCTTCCGATTTATTTCTTCGAACTTGCCAATCTTGTTCTTGCAGTTTTCGGATTGCTTCAAAAATAGCACTGAGTTCGCTTGTCAGTGTTTCTTTTTCTTCATTCAGTAGTTCAGATGCATTAGCGATACGTTGTTGGAAATTTTTTGCGTTTTCAACAAGTTTTTTGTAGTTACGAATTTCACTTGTGTGATTGTCAATATTCAACGCGCGAAATTCTTTCAGCGAGGTTTGTAGTGTCGTAAAAGTAGTGTTAGCAATAACTTCATCCATAAAAAAGTACCAAGTAAAAATGTGCGCTAATTATACGACTTTTTCACGAGATAAGAAACAACGATAGGAGTGTGGATTCAATCCAACGAAAGAAATTTTTTTATAGCAGTAAATTTTTTTTCGCCAATACCTTTGATGTTTTTTATTTCTTCCAACGAATGAAACAGTTTATGTTCGTTTCGATATGCGATGATGTTTTTTGCAACCGAAGGTCCAATACCGGGAAGTTGTTCCAATTCACTTGTTGTCGCAGTATTGATGTTGATGATTTTACTGTTTTTTTTCTCGTCGGTTAAACGTACTTGCGCATTTTGTGAAACGTTGATAGTCTCGTTTGCTCGTTTGTCAACAGATTCGGAATAGGAAAGTGAGTCGTTGAATGCGCGGGAAAGTTCGTCAAACTCTTTCGTCATTTCTGAATAGTCGTATTGCGGTTCATCGGCAAATTGGGAGTTCTTGAAAAATAGTTTTATGCTTCCCCCGAAAAGAAAAGCCGTTACTAAAAAGAGAATGACGAGTTGTTCGTTTTTGGTGAAGCCGAATCGTTGGTTCCAACGTTCAATGAAATTCATTGTCAAAAAAAATATTTTCAGTAAAAAAAATGGGTGTTGTTATTTCAAACACATTAGTAGAAAAACAAACAGATTTTTTACTTTATGAAAAAAAGTTTTTCCGTTTGTCGTTTGCCCGTCTTTCGGAAGAAAATTTTCACTAAGAGAAAGCGTTTTCAATATTTCTTTTTCTTTCGAAGAGATTTTTTTAGGAACTACAACATTCACACGCACAAGTTGATCTCCGCGTCCGTAACTATTGATATTCGGAATTCCTTTTTCTTTCATCCGTAATATTGCGCCGGAAGCGGTTCCTGGTTCAATAGTAACTTTTGCTTTTCCTTGCAACGTTGGTATTTCAATTTCCGTGCCGAGTACTGCTTCGGGAAAACTGATAAACACTTCGAGCAGAACATCGTTATCGTTACGTGTAAAAATTTCATCGTTCATTTCTTCGACATAGACAAGCAAATCTCCGGCAGAACCTCCGCGTTTTCCTGCATTACCTTGACCTCGTAAATGAATATAATTTTCGTTTCGAACACCAGCGGGAATTGTAACTCGAATAGTTGATTCACCTTTGACGCGACCTTCGCCGTTACATTTCTTGCATTGGTCTTTATTTATTCTTCCTTCTCCATTGCAATGCGAACACGGATGAATGTTCACAAATTGTCCGAATACGGTACGTGAAACTTGTCGGTATTGACCCGTTCCTTTGCACGAAGGACATTCGGAAGATGAAAACCCTCCTTTTCCGTTACATTCATCGCACGCAAGGTATTTATGCACTTTGATTTTCTTTTCAATGCCTGTTGCAATTTCTGCAAGTGAAAGTCGAAGTCGCATTTCCAAATTGGAGCCGTCTTGCCCTTCTCCACGGCGCTGTGTTTGCTGTGTTCGACCGAAAAAATCGTCGAACATACTTCCGCCGAATGATTGCGAAAAAACATCGCCGAACATTGAGAAAATATCGTTGATATTGACGTTCTGAAAATCGTGAACATCTTGACCGAATCGCATTCCTTGATGTCCAAAACGGTCGTATCGCGCGCGTTTGTCTCCATCGCTGAGAACTTCGTACGCTTCTGCCGCTTCTTTGAATTTGTGTTCTGCGTCTTTATCGTTCGGATTTCTATCGGGATGAAATTTCATCGCCATTTGCCGATACGCTTTTTTTATTTCATCCTGCGATGCGGATTTTGAAATACCGAGTATTTCGTAGTAATCGCGTTGTGTCATACGATGATTTCCGTTGAAATATTTTCCTGTGGTTGTTCCGTTGTTGCAATTTCATTTTCCGCAACAATGACTTTTGAATGGCGTAATACTTTATCGTACACCATATAACCCTTCATCACTTCTTCAACAATGATATGATGTGCAACGTCGTTACGGGGAACGGATAATAAGACATCGTGCAACTTGACGTCAAATTCTTTGCCGACGGAATCAAAACTTTTTACGCCGTTGGCATCGAGCAATTTGTTGAGTTTGCTGAATATCAATTCTATTCCTGCGTAGAATGTGTCGAAGTTTGTATGCTCTTTTCCTGCTTGCAATGAACGTGCAACATCATCAACAATCGGAAGAATTTCGAAGAGCAATCGTTCTTTTGCGTATTTGATGATTTGCGATTTTTCTTCTTCGATGCGTCGTTTATAGTTTTCGAACTCAGCGGCTTTTCTTAACAGTTGGTCTTTGAGTTTTACAATGTTGTTTCCTGCCTCATTGAGTTGTGTTTGCAAAATTTCGGGTTGCTGTTGCATGTTTTGCGATTCTTCGGTACTCTGCTCTTCTGCTTTCGAGAGATGTTCGTTGAAATTTTCTGTATCCATTATGAGTTTTTTAAAATGTGTTTTTGGAGAGATAGATAGTTGTTATGAAAGCAATTTTGAAACATTAGAAGATAAAAATTCTACAAGTGGAACAACTCGCGCATAATCCATTCGTCTTGGTCCAATGATTCCGATGCGTCCGGCAACATCGCCGAAAACATATTGTCCCGAAACGACTCCGTAATCCGATAATCGCTCATCGCCTAATTCGTCGCCGAGCGCAACAGTTACGGATTTAGTTTCGGAAGAACTCTCATTGATTTCCAAAACGTGAACAATCATTTCTTCATTGTTCATCAAATCCACAACACTGCGGAATTTTTTTGGGTTGAAAAATTCCGGTTGCGAAAGGATATTTGTTGTTCCGCTGATGTGCAGTTTTTCCGAAATTTTTGTCTCGTTGAAAATTTTATCTACAGAATCAATAAACAAACGTATCAATCCTTTTTCTTCGTTGTGAATATCGCGAAAACGTTCTGTAATTGTTTCACGCACTTGGAACAATGTTAACCCCGAAAGCCGCTCGTTGATTTCCGAAGTCAATGAATCGAGATACGAACGTGAAATCTCGGATGCGACTTCGAACATAATGGTTTTAACAATACCTGAACGCATCGAAACTATAACCATCAATTTCGTTGATGAAAGCGAAACGAGTTCGATACGTTCCAATACACCTGTTGCAAGTTGCGGAGACGTAACCACGCTCAGTTGACGCGAAATTGTTCCAAGCAGTTTCGATGCTTCGTGGAACATTTCTTCGGAAGTATTTGCATCATTGAGTTGCGAGTGAATTGTTGATTGTTCTTCTTCCGAAAGTTTTTTCAGTTCCATCAAACTTTCAATATAGAAACGAAATCCTTTATCCGTCGGAACGCGTCCAGCGGAAGTATAAGGATGGTCAATAAGACCTAACGATTCCAAATCAGCCATTACGTTCCGAATTGTAGCGGGACTCAAATCGAGATTGTGCTGCTTCGTTACATATTTTGAGCCGATGGGAGTCGCGGTTTCGATAAAATCGTCAATAACAAAACGGAGGATGTCTTTTTCGCGTTGTGTGAGTTTTTCGGCCATATACCGCTATAAAAAATCTACAAATACGAGGAGAAAATACTAATTCTACGAGAGGTAATAAAACGGCATAACGGAAAAAGTTACTATGCAATTTTCGGTCAAGCGCAGAATACACAAGACGTTGTGCAGGGTTTTTATTCTCAGGAATTTTTTTTTCCCTTCTCTTCTGCATAATTTTTTCACCCAAAAAATGATACAAGTGTTACGGAAAAATTTCGGTGTTGTCTTCATTGTTATGATGAATACAATGCGTGCATTTTCACAAGAGCAAATTCCTTCTTCTGATACGTTAATTCGCGAGCAGGAGAAATTGCCAATCAACGCATACACAGGATTTGAGCATCTCTTGAACACATCGCATTGGAATATAGCGGGGAATTACGAGCATTCGTTTGGAAATTATGTCATTGGATTACAGGAAAATTTTCGTTCAACCGTTATTCGTTCGCGAATGAATTTTATCAAAGACGAGCAAACAGTGAGCGCATTTGCAAAAAAAATGTTGTCGAACAACACACAGATGCAGTTGCAATTCACATCGTTTTTGTTTTCCGACAATCAAACGTTGGGAATATACGATGCATCTTCCCATGCAGTGTACGGCGGATTACGTTATATACCCGCATCGCGAATGGCATTGGAGCCGCTTGTTGGATTTCGTTGGGAAAATCAAATGAGAAATTTCGACCAAGGAATTTCTTATCAATTATCCGCACACGCGCAAGAGTTGGAGTTGGAGGGGTTTACTTCTGCATTTCGCTTACAGTTTCACCGCGACGATTTAACTCCGCGTCGTCTTGAACACCATCGCGCAGAAATTTCCGTAGCCAAAGTATTTGAAGGCAAAACCGCCAATACTGTTTCCTTGTTCTTTTCAAAAAACAGAAGGGAATTTTATTTGCAAAATACTGATGCGATTGACCGTCGTATTGAACAAACGATTTCTGTTTCCGATGCGTTAACGTACGAATTCGGTACGCCGTTGTTGTTTTCGTTTACCGGCAATGTCTTTAAGAGAACGATTGAAAAAACGCCTTATCTTACGATAAATGAAATGAAAATAGAAACGGCGGGAGAACTTGTCTATACAGTTCGCGATTCTTTTCGAGCCGTTGCGCGGTTAAGTTATTTTGAACGCGACGAGCAGCATTTGGAACAGTCGTTGATAAATCCGCAGTTCAAATCCGTTTCGCCAACATTGTTTCCAACTAACGAAAAATTGCAAGATAATTTTTCACAACGAACAATGCTCAATGCCAGCGTGAACGTTCCCTTGTCTCAAAGCGATAGGTGTTTTTTGCAAGCATCGGCATCGATATTGCGATACGACACGCCGAGCAGAGAAAACGTTGAAGACCGCGATGAGTTATGGTATGTTTTTAGTGTTGCAACAATGCACAAAATTTCTCCCGTTGTGCAACTGAATTTTTATACTGACGCGTCGGCAATGCATCTTGTGTATTTATTTTCTGAACGAAGCGCAAATAATTCATGGAATCGAATTCTTCGCGCCTCTCCGGTTGTGAAGTTTTCACCTTCCGATAAATTTGTTATCGTTAATACCTTTGAAGTGCTTGCCAATTATACTGTGTACGATTTTGAAGATCTATTGGGAAATACAACGCGAAGTTTTTCGTTTCGGCAATTTTCGTTCCTTGATTCAGCATCATTTCGGGTTGCGCGGCGAACGGCGTTAATTTGGTATTCGCAACTGAAATTGTACGGAAGAGGGGAGTTGCGTTGGAAAGCATTTAAAGAGTATCCGCTCGCTTCGTTCGAGGAACAAACATATATTCCTCAACTGCGTTTTATGATGGAAAATGATTCGTATCTTTCTACGGGACTTCGCATTTTCAAGCGGAAGCAATTTTCCGGAAGCGGAACTTCAAAAAAAACGGAGCATACATTATTGTACCTTGGTCCATTGGCGAATGTTATTCTGAATTTCCATAACCGAACAACACTGATAATCAGCGGATGGTACGAATTTTCCGTAGAACCAAAACTTGAACGTCGCCGCAATTCCAATCTTTCTTTACAACTGAACGTGAAAATGTAACGATGAAAGAATTATCGCATCAATTTCAATTAACGCTCAAAAGCAATTTAAAATTTCTGAAACGCATTCCTGCATTCATAAAAAAAGTGAACACGGTCGCGAAATTAAACGAACAGGATTTTCATCGTTTGTTATTGAGCGCATCGGAAGCGGTGAACAATGCAATGATTCATGGGAACAAACTGGATGAAACGAAAACGGTAATTATTCTGTGCGAAGTAAAAACCACGATGCTTATTCTCACCGTGCTTGATGAAGGAGATGGATTTGATGTTTCAAAAATTCCGAATCCCTTGAATCGAAAAAACAGATTACGAGAGCGGGGAAGAGGGATATTTTTGATGCGAACATTGATGGATGAAGTCGTCTTTCCGGAAAAGATAGATGTTCAAAAAAAAATAACATCAGGAAGCGTTGTTGTGTTGAAGATGGAACGAAGATAATGTTCGTACATTATATTTTCATTTCAATTTTTAATTTATTTTCCTCAAATAAATAATACATTGAATACATTTATGCGCAAATGGTGTGCGGGGTTTGAATTTACTTCAAAAAAATTACTGCTAATGTCGGAAACATCATTAATATCAAAACAATTGAAGCATTGAAAATGAAAAGAAAAAACTCTCTTGCTGTTGTTTTCGGTATTGAAAACTATAAAGAATTTCCTCAACTGGTTTGTTCACGTATTATTTCGCTGCCGCATTACAAGGGAAAGCCGATGAAAACAGCGACGAGAAAATAACACTTGGTGAATTAAAAAAGTATGTTACAGAAAATGTAATGGAGATTTCACGAAAAATCAGCGGACTTCAAACGCCGGAATTTTATGGAGATGAAAATGCCGTGTTAGTAGAGTGGTGATAGTATTTTTGCGTGGAAGTAAGATAAATAATTTTTGTTCCAAACCGAGTACGAGAAAAAAAAATAAACTGTATATTTGTTACCAAAATTCATACGGGGCGTAGCTCAGCCCGGCTAGAGCGCTTGTTTTGGGAGCAAGAAGTCGCTGGTTCGAATCCAGTCGCCCCGACACAATAAAAACACACAGCGTTACCTTGTGTGTTTTTTCTTTTTTAAACATTTACAAGCATTGCGTTACAAATATCAATTTCGCTTAAATTTTCTTCACAGTGAATTTTTTTCTTCTGATTAGTTGAAAATCAAAGTTTCATCATTTATATTTTTCGCGAAAATTTTTTCTTCCATGCTCTTTTTATTACAACACGTGTTTCAGAAAATCCTAGTTCTGATTCTTTGCGGAATCATCGGCTGTTCAACAATTGCAACTCAGAAACCACGTTTCACAAGTTCCGAAAAAAATATTGTTCTTCCTGCGCCTGCTTCTCATTTGCAGCAGGTGCCGGAAACAACAGAAAAAAATACTCCGAAGCAATTGGAGGTAACGGAAACAGATACTCTTGCGCGTGAAGACAGCACATCTATCGAAGACGAACAACTTGCCCAAGAGATAGTTTTTCTCCTTGAGAAAGCAAGAAACTTTTATATCGGCGCACTCGATGCTCAAAGCCGTGAAGATACTTTAAATTCCGCAGAGAAATTTGAAAGTGCAATTGAACTGCTTAACGAACTGAGTACTATGCCAGCAATTGAATCGTTTCAGGAATTTAACGACCTTTCACGAAGCGTCATCGAAGATTATGAAAAATACATTGCGAATGTAGATACTCTCGGTTCCGGAAGTTCGATATTTGCGTTGAAAGAAAAACTCAATCAATATTTAAACGAACAAACATCGCCTTCGGATAGTATTCTGAAAGCAACAATAAGCGGAACAACAATTCCACTGGTTGTTAATGGACATGTTGAAAAGAACATTTATTATTTATCCGCAAAGTCTCCGCATCATTTTCGTTTTTGGGTGGAACAGTCGGGACGATATTTTCCCATCTTCAAACGGATTTTAAAAGAAGAAGGAGTTCCCGAAGATATAAAATATCTTGCAATGATTGAGAGCGGAATGAATCCCCGCGCTCGTTCGTGGGCGAAAGCAGTAGGAATGTGGCAATTCATCAAAGGCACGGGAAAGATGTACGGTTTGAGTAGTAATTTTTGGATAGATGAACGTCGCGACGTTGAACAATCAACACGCGCCGCTGCTCGACATCTGAAAGATTTATACACGATGTTCAATGATTGGTATCTTGCGCTTGCCGCATACAATTCCGGCGCAGGTCGTGTGAATCGCGCGATAAGGAAATCGGGAACAAGAAATTTTTGGGGAATGTGGGATTATCTTCCGCGCGAAACGCGAAATTACGTTCCCGCCTATATTGCTGCATCATTAATGGCGCGGGAACCGGGAAAATACGGTTTCACCAATTTGAAAATTCTTTCGCCGTTACAGTACGATACCGTGCATCTCAATGAATCTGTTGACCTTTCTGTTATTGCGGAATGTGCGAGTGCAACGGTGGAGATAATCGAAGATTTGAATCCCGCGTTACTTCGGTTTTCAACTCCCCCAAATTTTTTTGTATTGAATATTCCCGAAGGAACAAAGGATACATTCAAAAAAAATTATGCAAACGTTCCTTCAAGCGCAAAGCGTCAATGGCTCACACACACGATTCGAAAAGGTGAAACGCTGAAAAAAATTTCCCGTCGCTATGGAGTTTCTGCCTCCGATTTGGCAAGCGCAAATCAAATGAGTCTAAAGTCAACATTGCGAACTGGAAAAGAATTGATTATTCCGATTTCACAACGCGAGATTTCTTATGTAAGTAAAGAGAAAAAAAATTCTGAACAAACAACAAAAGTATCAAAGAACAACAGATTTGCTTCTGTTCCCGATGGGAAAGAAAAAATAATTCACAACATCAAAGCGGGTGAATCGCTAAGTTCGATTGCAGAAGAATATGGAGTGCGCATCAGCGATTTACGGAACTGGAATAATATTCCGTACGGGAAAAAAATTCGCGCAGGGAAAACGTTAGCCGTATATGTATCGCAGGGGAAAAATGAACAACGTGCAAAAATAACTGCGTCGCCCCTTGAAGTCGTAAAGAAAAAAACACTAACGAGTAATGCGTGGTTCACGTATGTTGTTCAAAGCGGCGACGTGTTGATAAACATTGCAAAACAATTTGGTGTCGAAGTTGCTGATATAAAACAATGGAACGGACTGCGAGCAAACACGATTTACGCAGGTCAAAAATTAGAATTGTATCTCGAATCGGAAACTTCAAAAACTGTTGTAGCCAAAAATGAAAAACCTATCCTGAAGAATGATGGAAAAAATATGATAGTACATAAAGTAAAACTCGGCGACACATTGTATGATATTGCGAAAAAATATGGCGTTGAACTTGTATCGTTAAAAGAATGGAATAATCTCTCCAATAGTAAATTGAAAATTGGTATGGAGTTGAAAGTGTTTCTCTAAGTCTTGATTCGTGCATCGTGAACCGTTGTTCTTCTCATTATCTCCCTATTTCATAAGTTCAACTTCTTCAATATTCAACTACTTAACAGAATGAACACCTACGCGCATATCATACTCATCGCGTTCCTCGCAGAATTTTTTCTTGACGCTATTTCCAATTTACTCAATCTCAAATCACTGAAGCAAGAACTTCCCAAAGAATTTGAAGGAGTTTACGACGCAGAGAAGTATAAAAAATCGCAAGAATACACTCGCACGAAAACCAAGTTTGAATTATTGACTTCATCATTTGAACTTGCGCTCACACTTGCATTTTGGTTTGCCGGTGGATTCAATTACATTGATAAAATTATTCTGCAATGGGATTTACATTTTCTTTGGAATGGATTACTATTTGCGGGAATTTTGCTTTTTGTAAAATCCGTTTTCGATTTGCCGTTCAGCGTGTATGCAACATTTGTGATTGAAGAACGATTCGGCTTCAACAAAACAACGGTGAAAACATTTATGCTCGATATGCTCAAAGGTGCATTGCTCGGAATCGTTCTTGGTGCGCCGTTGCTTGCGGGAATTCTTGCATTCTTTTTTTACACAGGAGAAAATGCATGGTTATATTGTTGGCTGGTTGCAACGGTCTTTATTTTGTTCGTGCAGTTCATCGCGCCGACGTGGATAATGCCGCTCTTCAATAAATTTACGCCGCTCGAAGAAGGAGAATTGCGCGAGAAAATTTTTGCACTCGGGAAAAAATTACAATTTCCGTTGAATGAAATTTACGTGATGGATGGTTCAAAGCGCTCGAACAAATCGAATGCATTTTTTACAGGCTTTGGAAAAAATAAACGCATCGCCTTATTCGATACGCTTATCGTGAAACACACTACCGATGAACTCGTTGCTGTTCTCGCGCATGAAATCGGACATTACAAAAAGAAACATATTCAAGTAGGAATGGTCATGAGCATTGTTCACACCGGAATTATGTTTTACGTCCTCTCGCTTTTTATCAGTGATAAAAATTTATTCGCTGCATTTTTTATGCAAGAGCAATCCATTTATGCTGGAATGATTTTCTTCGGAATGTTATTCACTCCGTTTGAATTCTTCATTTCCCTCGGAATGCAAATTCTCTCACGAAAAAATGAATTTGAAGCAGATGCATTTGCAAAGGAAAACATTGAACGAAGCGACGATATGATAAATGCACTCAAAAAACTTTCCGCCGATAACCTTTCCAATTTAACACCGCATCCGTTTCACGTATTTCTCCATTATTCCCATCCGCCGGTATTGAAAAGAATTCATGCTATTGCGCTTGGCCAAAAAAAATGAAACTTTTTCATTCAATCTGGTCTGGTTTCAATGCAATTGGGTTTTCTCTTCGTTCACAATTTCGATGGACGAGAAAGCCCTATACCGAAAAAGCAGAATCGAAACAACACCTGTTTGACCATCGGGATAATAGGACATATCTGCTTCAGCGCGAACAAGAATTACTCAGTAGGTATAATCTGATTTCATTGAAAAGCAACAGCGGAGCATTGCGTTATGTTGAAACACTAACGTATCTCGATTTTCTTGATAGAATGTTGTCAGAAAGTTCTCTTTCAGATTCCTCTCTTACATTACAATGGCTCGACGTGGGCGCAAAAAATTGGAAGTATGTTGAAAGTATGTACCGGTGGTTGGAAAAAACACATGATGATTTTTCCCTCACTGGAATTGAAGTGGATGGATATCGTTTGTATAGAGATTTTTATCGGAGGTGTGATTATGCAGGTACGTTTATTCGCAATTTACCCAAAGCACGCTATCTTGTTGAAGATGTTTTAAACCACAGGGAGCAGTATGATGTTGTGACTTGCTTCTTACCGTTTATTCTACTTGAACCGTGCTTACATTGGGGCTTGCCTTCACGGATGTTTTCTCCGAAAAAATTTCTTCGCCATTTATTTTCTTTGATAAAGGAGAATGGTGTGCTCATCATTATCAATCAAGGGGAAAATGAATTTCAAGCACAAGAAATATTATTCGAAGAAATGAAAAAAGTGAGCACACTCTCTTTTGAGATTGAATGGAAAGGAAAACTTCCTGACTCATTTATGGAATACGTTCACTCACGATTCGGTTGGCGTTGCAAAAAATTGCCAAGTGATAAATTGTAAAGTGCTACTCACTTTCAAAGTGAGTAGCACATTCTTTCTTATTATTCCTTCAATGCTTTTCGAATAATTTCTATTCCTGCATCAATTTCATTTGGTTGAATTGTTAAGGCCGGACGAAAACGCATCGAACGGTCGCCACTTCCGAGAATAATCAATCCGTCAGCATAGCATTTGTTCTTTACTGTATTTCGCATTTCACCTGTTTCCAGATCAAATGCACAAAACAATCCGCGTCCGCGAGCATTACTGACTTTCTTCGGAAATTCCGACTGAAGTTCATTGAGTCGTTTCATCAAATACTCTCCAACAATTTGAGTATTCTGTATGAGATTATCTTCTTCAATCACTTCCAAATATTTCTGCGCTCGAACCATATCTGTTAAATTTCCTCCCCACGTGGAATTCAATCGTGATGAAACATTGAACACGTTATCATCAATTTCATCAATACGTTTGCCGCACATAAACCCGCACACTTGCATTTTCTTTCCGAATGCAATCATATCTGGCTGAACAAAATATTGATGCGCCCACATTTTTCCCGTGAGTCCAACACCAGTTTGCACTTCGTCGAAAATCAACATCGCATCATTTTCATCGGCAAGTGTTCGCATGGCAACAAAAAATTCTTTGCGGAAATGATTGTCGCCTCCTTCACCTTGAATCGGTTCGATAATTATCGCGGCAATATCATCTTTGTTTTGTTGAAATGCAGTTTTGATTTGCGCAATTGCACGTTGTTCCAACTTTTCAATCTCTTGCACCGTATTTTCATTCAGCGGGAATTTCATCGAGGGATTGATGATGCGGGGCCATTTGAATTTCGGAAACAAATCAGTTTTTACCGGGTCGGTATTCGTAAGCGAAAGCGTGTAACCGCTTCGTCCGTGAAAACTTTTTTCAAAGTGAATGATTTGTGTTCCACGTTCTTCGCGATAACCTTTGCGAAAATTTTTTCGAATCTTCCAATCGAATGATGCTTTCAATGCGTTCTCAACTGCATGTGCGCCGGTATCAATAAAAAACACGTGCGGCAGATAATCCGGTTGAGCAATTTTTCCGAACGTATCAACAAACTCCGCCATCTCGACCGTGTAAATATCGGAAAGCGACGGCTTGTTAATTGCTGCACGGGAAATTTTTTCAAGGAAAGATTTCTCTTTCAGTTTCGGATGATTAAATCCAAGCGGTAATGATGCGACGCACGTGAAAAAATCGAGAATGTTTTTTCCCGTTCGCGCATCACGAATCCACACGCCGTTGCTTTGTTCCAAATCAATGATGTAATCAAAGCCATCGGCGAGCATTCGTTTTTGTAAAGTAGGAATAACATCGTTCGGGAGAATGGGATTGTGTGTTGTTTTTCCATTGCCCGACGTTGTTACTTTTTGTTTTGTTTCTAAAGTTGTAGTTGTCATAAAAAATTCTTTCTAAGTTTATATTGAATAAAAAATTGTTATTTGAGAAATAAAATAGTTTACCCAAAGCACTTAGAAGAATTCTTGATGCTCGTAAAAACAAACGACGTAGATAAGGCGGAAGGACATAAATTATGCGTACATCAATTTGCCTTTTGGCTGTGGAATTGCACGACCAAGTTGTTTTGCAGTTTCAATCCATTCTTGAATAATTGTTTCAGCATTTGATAATGCGGATTGATATGTTTCACCATCTGCCATACATCCCGACAATTCCGGAACTTCTGCGATAAATGCGTTATCATCATCGCTCCAATAAATTATGATTTCATATTTACTCATAGCAAATCACTTAATTGATATTTGAGAAATATATTTCGAACTTGTTTCACTTGATATGCTTTTGCTTTATTTCCAGTCGGTTGAATATTGATAATTTCTTCGATTCCGCTTTTGAAAAAAATATGATGACTTCCTTTAATGCGTTCATTGAAGTTGTAATTTTTCAAAACTAAACACAAGTCTTCAAAATCAATATTGTTATCAGAGTTTCCGCTGAGAATTTTGAGAAGAATCTTTTCAACCTTATCCATTCACTATGTATCAATCTGCGCTTTCTGTAACTTTCCGGAAAAGTCAACATAAATTGTTTTCCATTCCGAAAAGAAAT
>VGWC01000051.1 GCA_016873775.1 Ignavibacteria bacterium
GTAATGAAGTAAAATACTCTCCCGCGCTCGAGGAAATGGCACTTTGTATTTTTTCCTGCAATTCATCAACCGGTACGTTGATATCGCGTAAGAAAACGAACAACTTATTTGATGTTATAAATACTCTGATGTTTTCAGAGATTCCCGAAGAGTTGTGAATAAGTTCTGTAATCTGTGCCAATGCAATCGGAATAATTTTTCCAAGAGAAAGGACAAGAAAACTGACAACAACTGTTAATAAAAGAAGAGACGAAATCCACCGGGGAACAGATCGTTTTTCTAAACGTTGAACAAATGGATTGAGAAAATACGCGAGGATAATGGAGAGGATAAATGGAGAAAGAGCATTGGAAATCAGTTGAAAAAACCAAACGACAAAAAATCCGGAAGAAACAATAAGAAGTACACGAGCGAACGGAAGAGAACGAACGGAATACAGAAGAACAATGATTGAAGCAAAGAGAAAAAATGGAGAAACAACCGTGTGAATGGTATAATAAAAAAGAAGATAGAAAACCACTCCTGCAACGAGTTGAACTACAATGAACGGCTGATTGTGTGACGTGCCGGTTTCACTCATATGTGTAGTACGCTCTCACGTTATTATTTCAACCCCGTGTGACCAAATCCGCCGTCGCCGCGTTGTGTTTCATCGAGTGACGGTACTTCGTTCCATTTTATTTTTTCATACTTCGCAATAATCATTTGCGCAATTCTATCGCCGCGTTTGATGGTAAAACTTTCTCTTCCCAAGTTTTGCAAAATAACTTTAATTTCACCGCGATAATCAGAATCAATTGTTCCCGGAGAATTGACAATTGTAATTCCATATTTTGCCGCAAGGCCGCTTCTCGGACGAACTTGCGCTTCAAATCCATTAGGAAGTGAAATAGCTAATCCTGTTGGTACAATCGCAATTTGGAACGGTGAAAGAACAAGTTCGCTTTCAATCGCCGCAAACAGATCCATTCCAGCAGAACCATTTGTTTGATATTGCGGAAGCGGGATTCCGTTTGCGTGTGGAAAACGAGAGATGGAAATTGAAAATGATGTATTCACAAAATTCAGACCGTTTCAAACTGCAATTTCTTGAGATTCTCTTGTTTGATATTTTCCTGCAAACGAAGAATTTCTATTCCGACAATTTTGTTTTGTTCATTGTAGTCAAGAATAATGCCCGGTCTCTCTTCTTCTGAATCAACTATTTTTGATTCGTCTAAGCGAAAATAAAGTGCATCACTTTGTAAATCAACTTTTATTCTCATAATTCTTTTTCTTTAATCTTCTATCAAAAAATAACGTTACAATATTTATTGCTTTGAATATTTACTACTACTCTTAAATAACGATTTCCAAAATCTTTAATCTTTCTTATAAAATGAATTGTTTCATCATCAGTAACTTCTTGAACTTCTGCATTATTCAATGTTTCATCTATCCATTGATCTTTAATATCACGCTCATTTTTTACATTGAAAGCGTGTTCAGAAAATTCATACTTCATTTCTGCTTTATCAACTCTTCTGCAATTTGCACAGCATTTGTTGCCGCGCCTTTACGAACATTATCCGCAACGATCCACAAATTTAAACCATGTTCAACCGATTCGTCGGCGCGAATTCTTCCGACAAACACTTCATCACGTTCTGCACAATGAATCGCAAGTGGATATTGATATTCTTCCATATTATCTATTACAACAACACCTTTTGCGTGATGAAGAATTTCGCGAACTTCTTCAAGGTGAAACTTTTTTCTGAATTCAACACTCACGGATTCACTGTGACCGAGAAACACAGGAACACGAGTGCACGTTGCAGAAACTTTGATTCTTCTGTCACCCATTATTTTTACCGTTTCATCCATCATTTTTCGCTCTTCTTTTGTTGTTCCGTCAAACATACATTCATCCACTTGGGGAATAATATTATGTGAAATCTGATGTGGAAATTTCTTGTAACGCAACGGGACATTGTTCATTTCATCTTCCAACTGGTCAATACCTTTTTGCCCTGCACCCGCAACCGATTGAAACGTAGTAACAACGATACGTTTAATTTTCCATTTATCGTGCAAAGGTTTCAACGCAACAACCATTTGTATCGTCGAACAATTCGGATTTGCAATGATATTATGATGATGAAGCAATGCTTGCGGATTCACTTCAGGAACGACAAGCGGAACAAATTTCTCCATTCGAAACGCGCTGGAATTGTCTATAACAATCGCGCCCGCTTTGGATGCGCAAGGGGCAAATTCTTTGCTGATTGTTGCTCCCGCAGAAAAAAACACAAATTCGTGCGTGTGGAAATCTTCCGCAGTAAGTTGTTCAACTTTTACCAATCTATCTTGAAATAAGAATTCTTTACAGGCGGATTTTCCCGAAGCATACAATCGTAGACTTCCCACGGGAAAATTTCTTTCTTCCAAAACCTGAATAATTTTTCTTCCCACAAGTCCCGTTGCTCCGACAATTGCTATATCATAGAGTTTCATAAAATATTTTTGTCGTCAATGTTGCATAAACAAATCATAAAAATTGTGATTGGTTATCCGTTACGATACAATCAGAATCAAAACGATAACATAACGAATAACCAATGTCGCTTCAATTAAATAAACCGAAGCCAGTTGTGCGTATCGTTGCCATTGCGAACTACGTTGAAGAATTTTTCCTGCATCTTTTTTGTAATTGCACCAACTTTTCCATCAGCAATTTTTATATGGTCAATGGAACAAATCGGTGTAATTTCAGCCGCGGTTCCGGTAAAAAACAATTCGTCGGCAATCATCAAAAACTCACGGGGAATTTGTGTTTCGCGAATCGGAATTCCTTCTTCCTGCGCTAACGTAAGAACCGATGAACGCGTTATCCCAAGTAAAATTCCCGATGCAACAGGAGACGTGTACAACACTCCATCGCGCACAACAAATAAATTTTCGCCACTTCCTTCGCTCACTAAACCATTTCTATCGAGCGCAATTCCTTCGGAATATCCTTGTAAGATCGCTTCCATTTTTATGAGTTGCGAATTGAGGTAATTTCCGGCGGCTTTTGCAAGTGCAGGTGTTGTATTCGTTGCATTACGTTGCCATGAAGATATACACACTTCAATTCCATCTTCGTGCGAACTTCCTCCCAAATATTTTCCCCAATCCCAAACAGCAATAGCAACATCAACAGGGCAATTTAACGGATTCACGCCAACATCACCGTAGCCGCGATACACAACAGGACGAATATAACACTTCGGCATTGTATTTGCTTGAATTGTATCTATGATTGCTTGCTCAATTTGTTCAATGGAAAAAGGAATATCGGCGTGATAAATTTTTGCGGAATCAAATAATCGCCTCACGTGTTCCCGCAAACGAAAAATTGCTGAACCCTTTGCCGTTTCATAACAACGAATTCCTTCAAACCAACACGAACCATAGTGAATGACGTGCGAAAGAATATGAATCTTTGCATCATCCCAGTTTACTAAATTTCCGTTCATCCAAATTTTTTCTACTTTTTGTACAGGCATAATTCTTTTTTTTTATTTAAGGTTTTTGATTATAGATTCAAATTTCATACTTTCAAAATGTTATACGAATGTAATTTTTTAAAAACTCATTTCATAGATACGATACGTTTTATATCGCGTAGCATTCAGCATGTCCGCTGAACGATTCATCATTACGTTATCCTCGAGTATCCAACTCGCTTCTCCCTTCGAATATCCTTTGATGATTGCACGTCGAGCGGTTTCATAAAATAACACGCTTGCGATTCCACTCGTGCGAAAATCTTTTACTACTCCCAATGTAATTATCCGCACTTGGTTGATTTCCTTTTTTCTTCGGAACAATTGATATACTCCGCCGAGGAGTGTACCTTTTTTATTGTACTTCAAAGCAATATTGATGTCGGGAAGAGAAAGTGCAAACCCAACGGGACGCGATTTTTTTTCTGCTATAATTACTAATTCCGGAACGACAATGGTTTTCAATTGCTTTGCAAGATAGGAAAATTCTTCGTCGTCCATCGGAACGAATCCCCAGTTTTTTTCCCACGCATTATTGTATATCTCTTGAATGCGTTGTATTTCATTCCGAAAATCTTTCATATTCAACGAGCGAAACGTAATATCTTCCCGCTTTCGGACTATTTCCGAAACGCGAATGAGTTTCTCCGACATCACTGTATTACCATCAAGAAAATACGCATACAAATCTTTTGTTTTTTGTAATCCCTCCGTTTCAAATAAATCAACATAGTAACGAGGATTGTACGTCATCAATACCATCGGAGACGCATCAAATCCATCAACAAGAAGCCCGCATTCATCATTAGTCGAAGGATTCATTGGTCCCAGTATTTTAGATATTCCCTTGGATTTGAAAAAAAATTTTACCGCCTCAAATAATTTTGCTGAAACTTCCTTATCGTTGATACATTCGTAAAATCCAAAATGCCCAATCTTTTCGTTGTGAAATTCGTTATGCGTGTGATTGATAATTGCCGCAATCCTTCCAACAACTTTTCCATTCTGTTCAGCAAGAAAAAATTCCGTGTCGGCGTGTTTGTAAAATGGATTCTTCTTCGTGTCCATCAACATTTTTCTATCCATCAATAACGGCGGAACCCAATGTTTATCCCCTCGATAAATATCCCACATCATTTTGATGAACTTGTGTACGTCAGAAGAAGTTTTTACAGTGCGTATCGTTGCCATTTTACATTTTATATTTTACATTTTACATTTAACATTTTAGTTTTTATTCCACACAATGTAAAATCTAAAATGTAAAATGTAAAATTACTTAATAATTCCTAACTTCTTCCCCACTTCGCCAAACACTTCCAAAATTTTATACAAGTGTTCATCTTCATGCGTCGCCATATAACTCGTGCGCATCATTTGCATTCCTTGCGGAACACCGGGAGAAATAAATGCGTTCACAAATACTCCTGCATCATACAACGCGCGCCACATTTGAAACGCAAGCATATCATCGCCAACAATCACGGGAACAATTGCCGTTTGGTTCTCGATTATTTTAAATCCGAGTTCTTTAAATCCTTTCCGCATTTTGTTTGCGTTGGAAATGAGTTTAGCAACACGAAATGGTTCTGCTTCCAAAACATCTAACGCCGCAAGAGCTGCAGCAACCGAAGACGGTGTTGGACTTGCAGAAAAAATCAATGCGGGAGATGTGTGTTTGATAAAATTTATCACCCGCTCTTCGCCGACAACAAACCCGCCAAGCGATGCAAACGTTTTGCTGAACGTTCCCATCGTCATATCAATTTCTTTTTCCAAACCGAAATGACTTGGCGTTCCTCGTCCGCCTTTTCCAATCACGCCAACGCTATGAGCATCATCACATAAAATTCTCGCATTATATTTTTTTGCAATAGAATTGAGGTGAATCAAATCCACAATTTCTCCCGTTGTCGAAAACACGCCATCGCTCACAATTAACTTTGCGGCTTCAAGCGGCAAACGGGAAATAACACGTTCCAAATCGTTCATATCATTATGTTTGTACCGAACAACTTCTGCAAACATTCCTTTCGCCATTAAATTCCCCGCAACAATACACGCATGATTATCTCTATCCGTTACAACATATTCACCGCGTTGCACAAGCGCCGGAATTATTCCTTGCGCAGTTTGATAACCGGTTGAAAAAAGCAAACACGCTTCTTTATTGAAAAACTTTGCAAGTCGCGCTTCGAGTTGATTGTGCAAATCCAGCGTTCCCGTTAAATAACGCGAACCCGAACATCCTGTTCCGTATTTATTCACAGCATCGAGTGCGGCTTGTTTTACTTTCGGATGAGCCGTTAAGCCTAAATAATTATTGGAACCCGCCATCACAACTTTCTTCCCTTCGATTTGCACAACAGGACCTTCGTTTGCTTCGATTGCACGAAAATATGGATAAAAACCTGCGGCTTTGATTTCATCGGCGCGGGTGAATACGTATGCCTTTTCAAATAAATCTGTTTTCTTTTTGTGTGCTGAAATTTGTGAGGAAGGATTTGTTTCGTTTTCCATTGAGAAAAAATTTGACTGTATATAAAAAATTGCGTGTGAATATACTTTCAAACGGAAAAAGAAAAAAATGCAGTTTCAAGAGACGTACGAAATTCGTTTTCAATATTTCAACGTGTGTGTATTTTCCACTCCGTTTTTCTTCCCTATCTTTTCACAAGTTTTTTGAACGTTCCATTATCGTATAAAATTAATGCTTGCTCTCGTAACCGGTGGAAACGGATTTATCGGAAGTCATCTCGTTGAACATTTACTGCAACGAGGTTATTCCGTGCGTTGTCTTGTTCGAAAGACGAGTAATTTGCAATGGTTGAAAAATTTTTCCGTTGAGTACGTGTATGGCGATTTGTTTGATAATGATGCTTTGAAAAATGCTGTACAAAATGTTGATTTAATTTTTCATTCTGCAGGAATTACAAAAGCAAAAACGAAAGAAGAATATTTTCGCGGAAATCAGTTTGCAACCAGAAATTTTCTTGAACAAGTTCTTCAACACAATCCGAACATCAAGCGTTTTGTTCACGTGAGCAGTCAAGCCGCAGTTGGTCCAAGTTTTTCTGAAACTCCGATTGATGAATCCGTTCCATTTCATCCGATTACAACATACGGAAAAAGCAAGATGGAAGCAGAAAAAGAATGTCAAAAATTTTTTGACAGATTTCCGATAACCATTTGTCGTCCTCCCGCAGTTTTTGGCGAACGCGATAAAGATGTGTTTGAATTTTTTAAAACAATGAATAGCGGCATTCAACCAACGATTGGTTTCAACCAAAAAAAAGTTTCACTTATTCATGTTTCGGATGTCGTTGATGGAATTATTCTTGCAGGAGAATCGGCAAACAGTGATAAGAAAACGTATTTCATTTCGAGTGAACAAACGTACACGTGGGAAGAAATCGGAACAATTACATCAAGAATTTTAGGAAAGAAAGCATTCCGAATTGTCATTCCTGAATCTATCGTCATTGCAATTTTTGCTTTCGGTGAAATCGTTTCCCGTTTTTCTTCAAAACCTTCAATCATCAATTTGGAAAAAGCAAAAGATATTACTCAACAATACTGGACATGCAGCGTTGAAAATGCAAAGCGAGATTTAGGTTTTCGGCAACGACTTTCGCTTGAAGAAGGAATTCGGAAAACGGTACAATGGTATCGAAACGCTCAATGGTTGAAATAATTCCAAAGAAATTTACGAATGAACATCAGTGAAGAAACTGAACAACGCATTCTGCAACTGGAAACGTATGCGAACAGAAAACTTTCCTTCAAGGAAGAACTCTCACATTTATTAGAACTCTCCGCGCGGTTCAAACAAGAGAAACAACTTTCTGAAACTGTATTTTCCGCAAAAGCAATATGGAATATTTTTTCATTGATGCAGAAAAACTCTCCTTCCGTTGATGGTTTTGAAAAACTCGAAAAAGAATTTCAGGAACAACTTCATTCAATGCTCCAAAGTTTGAAATTACTGCTTGAAAATGCGCCGCAAGAAATTCGCGAATCATTCGCAACAAAATTCTTTTGTCAAACACAGGAAAGTTTTGTTGATTTTCTTCAGTTGTGTTCCGATTTACGATTGCTTAAAAATTTGATGCTTGATACAAAAACTTCGTCGCAAACACAGTAGTATGTATTTCTATGCGCGCTCTTATACAACGTGTTACCTCAGCAAGCGTTTCCATTGATTCGCACAAAATCAATGCCATTGAACATGGAATATTGATTTTCCTTGGAATAAGAAACGGCGATACGAAGGAAGATGCAGAATATCTTGCTTACCGATGCGCACATATTCGCATCTTCAACGATGCAAACGAAAAAATGAATGAATCAGTGAAAGATGTAAACGGTGAAGCGCTTGTTATTTCTCAGTTCACGTTATATGGTGATACACGGAGAGGTCATCGTCCCAGTTATACGGATGCGGCTCCTCCTCAATTCGCAGAAGAATTATATAACTATTTTTCAGTAAAACTTGGGGAAGAACTCGGAAAAGAAAAAATAAAAACCGGAGTATTTCGCGCAATGATGCAAATTCAACTCGTGAATGACGGACCGGTTACACTTTCTATTGAAAGCAAAGACCATTAGCGAACAATGTTTGAACGTCGTCCAGCGGCAAAAATCGTTTCATTCTTCATTGTTGGAATACTCGCTGGTTGGTACGTTCCGTTTTCAATTTTGTATGTACCAATTGCGCTTTCCGTATTTCTTTTCATTGCATATATCGTTGCAAACATTCCATCGGAAACATCCCTCACACTTTCAAACATCATTCTCTGTTTTTTACTACTACTCCTCGGCGTGTGGAAAATCTCGCTCGACACGCAGTACATTTCGAACAATCATATTTCACGTTTCATCAATCCCAATCAAGAAATAATTCTTTCCGCGATTGTTATTGATCAACCGACAAAAAAACGTCATCGAATGCAATTCGTTGCAGAAGTTGACTCATTGATACATCCTATTTCACGCCAAAAAATAGAAGGAGAAATTCTCGTAACGGTTCTTTCAAAAGAAAGAAACTTTGCATTGTTTGAACGATTAACCTACGGGACAAAAATTCAATTGCAAGGATATTTGGAACAACCACAGCAAGCGCGCAACCCCGGAGATTTTGACTACAGAAAATACCTTCGCTTGAAAGATATCCACGCGCAATGTATCATCAAAAATACTGAACACATCAACATTTCCGGTGAAGGAGGAAATTGGTTTTTTCGGATAATAGTTTTTCCTTCGCGAAAATGGATGAGCACGCAATTAGATACGTTTATTTCTTCCCGCGAAGGAAATTTTCTCAAAGGACTTCTTCTCGGCGATAGAAGCGAAATTGACAGCGAAGCAAAAACCGCTTTTATCAATGCAGGAGTAATGCATATTCTTGCCGTTAGCGGTTCGAATGTGTTATTCATTATTCTCATTTTCTCATCAATATTTTCTGCCATTCGGCTTCCGGCAAAGTTATCATTTGCTATTCAGTGCTTCGCGCTCGTGTTTTATATTTTTCTCACAGGAGAATCTGCTTCTGTTACACGTGCGGTAATTATGGGAATTATTTATCTTATCGGTAAAGAATATGAATTATTCACTGATAATTACAACACGATTGCAACGGCGGCGCTCATCGTATTGTTATTTGATGCGCGCCAACTTTTCGACGCGGGATTTCAACTTTCTTTTGCCGCGGTGTTTTCCCTTGCATTTTTTTATCCGAAATTGAAATCACTCGACCAATTTTTTTCATTGAAACTTCGTACAGCAACATTATTCAAATTTCTTTGGGTAACATTTTCCGCAACGTTCGCAGCCACCCTCGGAACTCTTCCTTTCACAACGTTATATTTTGAAAAAATATCTGTCATCGGTTTACTGACAAATCTTTTTGTCATCCCATTTTCCGGACTTTTGCTTGCACTCGGGGTAACCGTAATTTTTTTCGCTGCATTTGCTCCGTGGATTGCGCAAGTTTATGCCTCAACAACTAAAGTACTTTCCTATTTATTTTTAGAAACCATCAATTATACAGGACATCTTTCTTTCGCTTCTTTTGATTTGAAATTGTCCTATCATGAATCGTTAGCGTTTTATGCGGCTTTATTTTTTTTATGCACATCGTTTCAACGGCAATTTCAACGGCGTATATTTATTTTTGGACTTTTTCTCATGAATTTCTTCCTCTATAAAAATCTTTATGTACAATTTATCCGTAATGCTGAATATAAATATCGCATTACAGTTCTCGATGTTGGACAAGGAGATGCTCTTCATATCAAATTTCCCAATGGTGAAAATTTTCTCGTTGATGCTGGACCGAAATCGCTTACGTACGATGCCGGAGAAAAAATTGTTGTCCCTTATTTGAAACGACAGAACATTTTTCACTTAAACGGAATCATCGTGAGTCATCCGCACAGCGACCATCTTGGCGGAGTTCCAGCAGTACTTCGTGAAATATCGGTTGATACCGTTTTCGATTCTGCAGAACCCGCAAACAGTAATTTGTTTATGGAATACCATCACGTTCTCGATTCGATGAACATTGCTCACAAAAAAATCTCAAAAGGAATGAGCATCGGAAATTTTTTATTCGTAAAAAATTTCATTCTTCATCCCACCGAAACATTTGCAGACACATCAAAAACTCCAAATCTCAATAATGGCTCAGTGGTTTTTAAGTCCATATATAAAAATACGAGCGTTCTCTTCAGCGGTGATGCGGAAAAAGAAGCGGAAGATATAATTACATACACTTACGGAGATTTTTTAAAGAGTTCACTACTCAAAGTTGGACATCACGGAAGCAGAACATCTACTTCAAAAAAATTTTTGGAAAGTGTTCGTCCGCACATTGCGCTCATATCTGTTGGCGTTCGAAACAAATTTCGTCATCCTTCGAAAACGACGTTAAAACATTTACGTGAAAACAACGTCCAATATTTTCGCACGGACGAAGAAGGCGCTATAGTTTTTGAAAGCGATGGGAATTCTTGGAAAAGAATAAACTGGAGAGAAGAATAATCGTTAGTTCTGAAATTCACCCCAAACATTCCTCAACGTATCTGCTATTTCTCCCAACGTACAATATTCTTCAACACAGTTGAGAATATGCGGCATCAAATTTTCATTCATTGATTCGGCGCGATGAAGTTCACTCAAACTTTTTTCAACGAATACTCTGTTTCGTTGTTTCTTCACTTCGTTCAATCTCGCAATTTGTTTTACGCGAATGTGTTCATCAATGTTCAGAACATCTTCATTCGGTGGTTCGGACATTTGAAAGTCATTGACCCCAACAATTATTTTTTCTTTTTTCTCAATCGCTCTTTGGTAATCATACGCCGCGTTGCTTATTTCCGTTTGAACAAAATTCTTTTCAATGGCTTTCACTGCGCCGCCAAGTTGCTCAATTTTTTCAATATAATTCCATGCGCGCTGTTCAATTTCGCTTGTTAAATATTCAACATAATAACTCCCTGCAAGTGGGTCAACTGTTTGCGTAACTCCGCTTTCGCTACCAACGATTTGCTGCGTTCTCAACGCAATGCGAACAGATTTTTCCGTCGGAAGAGCAAGCGCTTCATCAAAACTATTCGTATGCAAACTTTGTGTTCCTCCCAGTACGGAAGCGAGCGTTTGCAACGTTACCCGAACAATATTATTTTCCGGTTGTTGAGCAGTTAACGTCGAACCCGCAGTCTGCGAATGAAAACGAAGTTTCATCGAGTTTTCATTCTTTGCTTGAAATCGTTCTTTCATTATTGTTGCCCACATTGTTCTTGCCGCTCGCAACTTTGCAACTTCTTCAAAAATATTATTGTGAATGTTGAAAAAAAACGAAAGCCGCGATGCAAATTCATCAACATTCAATCCTGCATCCATTGCGGCTTGAACGTATGCAATTCCGTTCGCAAGTGTGAACGCTACTTCCTGAACTGCCGTACATCCTGCTTCGCGCATGTGGTAACCAGAGATAGAAATGGTATTCCAATTCGGTAGTTCTGCGCTGCACCATTTGAAAATATCTGTTATCAAACGCATTGATTGCTTCGGTGGATAAATATACGTTCCGCGCGCAGTGTATTCTTTTAATATATCGTTTTGAATTGTTCCCGAAATTTTTTTGAGGTTCGCGTTTTGTTTTTTGGCAACGGCAACATACATCGCAAGCAGAATGGATGCCGTTGCGTTTATCGTCATTGATGTTGAAATTTTACCAAGTTGAATTTCACTGAAAAGCGTTTCCATATCTGCAAGCGAATCAATAGCAACGCCAACTTTTCCTACTTCTCCTTCGCTCATAATGTTATCACTGTCGTAACCGATTTGTGTCGGCAAATCAAAAGCAACGCTCAACCCTGTAACTCCCTGAGAAAGCAAATACCGATACCGTTGGTTTGATTCTTCTGCGGTTCCGAACCCGGCATATTGGCGCATTGTCCACAAACGCGAACGATACATTGACGAGTGTATTCCTCGTGTAAAAGGAAATTCTCCGGCTTTCTCTTCGCCAAGATACTCGGGAATTTCAATGTCGGAATCGGTATAAAATTTTTTTTCTTGGAACGTCATTTGACTTACAACAATTTTCGATTTGGAACGGAAACAAATCAATGATAAAAAATTTACAGCGGAAAATACTTATTTGAGAAAGGAAATTCAAAGTTCGTTCAAAAAATTTTTGCTTTCGTTTTTCAGAAAGCAAGAAGCAATTATATTACACTTAATTTTTCTCTTGGTATTCTACAAACTCGTGCCGATAAAAAAAATTTTACAAGGTGAAAACGTTCCGGTAAAAATCTGGACAGAGGATATTGAAATTGAAGCAGAGCAACAATTGCTTCAACTTGCTACGCTTCCGTTTATCTTCAAACATATTGCAGTAATGCCCGATGTTCACG
This sequence comes from Ignavibacteria bacterium, assembly GCA_016873775.1. Lineage (NCBI taxonomy): Bacteria > Pseudomonadati > Ignavibacteriota > Ignavibacteria > Ignavibacteria bacterium. The sequence continues at coordinate 12,452 of VGWC01000051.1, forward strand.
CAGGAAAAGGCTCAACTATAGGAACAGTGTACGCTTCCAAAGATACTGTCATTCCTGCAGCAGTTGGCGTTGATATCGGATGTGGAATGGCAGCAGTGCAAACTCCGTTTCGCGCAGTTCATCTTGAGGGAAAACTTGCACAGTTGCGCAAAGAAATCGAGCGTTCCATTCCAGTTGGATTTGATGAACATCGAAAACCAACTCAACAATCGCTTTCTTGGAAGTTGTGGGAGCAATTTTTTAATCTTCACGAAGGGGTCCATAAATTATTCTCGAAAGCACAAAAGCAACTCGGCACACTTGGCGGTGGAAATCATTTTATCGAAATCTGTTTGGACCCCAAAGAAAATGTTTGGATACTGTTACACAGCGGAAGTAGAAACATTGGAAAAACACTTGCTGATGTACATATTGAGGTTGCTCAGCAATTGATGAAACGATGGAATATCAACGTTCCACATAAAGACCTTTCCTACTTGCCGATAGACACTTCCGAATGCAAACAATATCTTTCGGATGTTTTATGGGCGCAATCGTATGCGTTGGAAAACAGAAATATTATGCTGCAATTAGTCATCAAAGATGTTCGCAATGTTCTCAGCAACGGCGAACAATTTGATAGTATTCAAATGGTCAATTGCCATCATAACTATGTTTCATTGGAACATCATTTCGGACACGAAGTTTGGGTAACGCGAAAAGGAGCAATCCGCGCGCAGGAAAATGATAATGGCATTATTCCCGGTTCGATGGGGGCGAAATCATACATTGTGAAAGGATTAGGTAATTCACAATCATTCTGTTCTGCAAGTCACGGCGCCGGCAGAAAAATGTCTCGCAACAAAGCAAGAGCATTGTTCACGGAAAAAGATCTGTATGAACAAACAAAAGGTGTTGAATGCAGGAAAGACAAAAGAGTAATTGACGAAATTCCGGAAGCGTATAAAAACATTGATGAAGTGATGCAAAACCAAAACGACTTGGTGGAAATTGTTATGCAACTCAAGCAAGTTATTTGCGTAAAAGGTTAGCAAATTTTTGTATTCAAATGAACTTGTTGGTGATTTTCGATTCAACTTTTGAAAAACAATTTCCTATCTTTGTGCCGAAAATTCAGTTCAAACTTACATTAACATAATTACAATTTTTAAGTTTCAGCAATGCACAAGCAACTTGGCGCTTATAAAATCAGCAGACGATTAGGTGCGGGAGGAATGGCAGAAGTGTATCTTGCAGAAGATACATACACCGGAAAATATGTAGCGTTGAAAATTCTTTCCAAAGAACTTGCAAAAGATCCGACTTTTATTGAACACTTTCGTCAAGAAGCAATCGTACAGAGCAAATTTGTTCACAACAATGTACTGCGCGTTTTTTCGTTCGACAGCGATTGTGGATTATATTTTATGGCAATGGAATTTGTAGAAGGACACACTCTGTACGAACTGATTCGAACCATAAAATGTATTGAAGAAAACCGCGCACTTTCCATTTTCAAACAAATGCTGAATGGCGTTGATTATCTGCATAGCAAAGGAATTCTTCATCAAGACATTAACCCTCGTAACATACTGCTCGATGCGGATGAAACGGTAAAAATCACTGATTTTGGTATTGCGAAATCTGTCGGCGAAACGGATTTTGAACAAACTATCAAAGCCGGAACGCTGTACTATATGTCGCCCGAGCAGTTAGAAAATATCCGTCCTTTGGACCAACGAAGCGATGTGTATAGTTTAGGAATTACACTCTACGAAATGTTAACTGGACGATTGCCGTTCAGCATTCTTATCAACGAAGAAAGCGACAGCATTATTAAAAAAGAAATTCTCACTGCAAAAATTCGCGACCCGCGAGAATACAATTCATCCATCTCTCACAACACCGTGAGCGCTCTTTACAAAATGATTGACCGACAGTTGGAAAAACGATGTGCATCATGCGAAGAAGCATTCAGGTTGCTTTTTGAATCGAATAAACAACATACAATAACTGTTGTGCATCCTTCTCTTGAAAAAGAAAAAACACAATTTGTTTCAACCCACGAAAAAAAAATTATAGGAGCAAAACTATCAGCATCATTCATTTTCGAAGACGAACAAACAATCCTTGCTTATGCAACAATTTCGTCTATTGCCTTCTCTCCAGATGGAGAACAATTTGTTATTGGAAATATGCGCGGGAAAATTCGATTCTTTGAAACTCCTTCTCTGAAAGAAATTCGTTCATACATGGCACATCCCGATGGTATCAATTCGATTTGTTTTTCTCCGGATAAAATTTTTCTGGCAACTACAAGTATAGACAAAACGATTAAAGTCTGGTATCTTGCAAGCGGAACAGTAAAAGCAATTTTACGAAGTCATACTGCGCCCGTAATGGCAGCGATTTTTTCTTCTTCGGGAAAATATTTATACAGCGGAGGTTTCGATAACCAAATAAAAGTGTGGGAAATGGAAACCGGAAAAGAAGTTCAATCAATGCAAATTCAATTCAAGAGCACAAAAAATTATCTTACGTCTCTCTCTTTTGCTCAACATGCAAAATTTTTTGCCGGAGCAAATTCCGACGCTACTATCAAACTTTGGGATTTACGTATTGGAAAAGAAATTACGACACTTTACGGGCACACAAACCCAATTTATGCACTTGCATTTTCGGCGAATGCTGAACTTCTCGCAAGTGGGAGTATGGATGGAAGGATTCGAATTTGGAATGTGAGCAATGGAGAAGAAATGCTTTCTATCAAAGCGCACGAAAATAAAATTTATACGTTAGCGTTTTCTTCGAACAATAAATACATCGCAAGCGGAAGCACTGACAACACAGTTAAAATTTGGAATATTACCAATGGTATGTTGGTTACTACGCTCAATGAACACAAGAACGATGTGAGTTCACTCTCTTTTTCTCCCGATTCGCAATTTCTTATCGGCGGCGATTGTGGAAACACTATTCATATCTGGAAAATGGAATCTGAGTAATTTTTTTATTCAGCGTTCACAACGCCAATCAATATCAATTTGCGATTAATATGTAACCGTTGTAACTTTGCATTTGCCTCGCTGAAATCTTTGTTTTCTTTCAAACGCTTATCAAATTCACGAAACAACTTTGAGGTGTTCTCAAATTCTTTTTGCCAGATAATATACTCCACAGTTTTGTCTGTTGCGATATTTTGTTTTTTTTGCGTTGTCATCGTACCGAAGACATCATCAATCGCATCGTAAATTGCGTATGCATCTTCAAACGTTCCGATAATATTAAAAATCAGTTTGTATTGCTGTCCGCGTGTTGCATCTTCTTTCCAATACGCAGAAATCCGGCTCAAGACTTTATCAATAGCGTCGTTCATTGCTTCTTCAATCAACGCCGCATCGGGAACAGAAGGACGCTCAGGAGAATATCCTGTTTCCGTTCCGAGAAGTTTTGCCGTTGTTGTTTCATACGCGCGACAACCGACAATACCTTTCTTTCCGATTGAACCTCTCTCAATTTTCACATTAAACGTAATGTAAACATCACTTCCGATTGATAATGCAAGTTGATACGCAATATCGTCTTCGTTTCCCGCAACTTGATTTTGCGCCGTTGTTAATTCATTGAGAACGTTCATTTGTTCCGGAACTTGAACATCATATTTTCTCGCTGTCAGAAAACTTTCGATCACTTCCGCACCTTTCTTAACATTCGCGTCGCTTTTCAATTTCTCAATCGGATTTTCACCTTTCGCAACTTCGGGCAACACCATAATCATCGGATTACCAACATTTGCCGAAATTTCTTCACGCGATTTCAATACTCCTTTCTCCGATAAATCTTTTGAAAGTTTTTCTTTCTGCACACGAACAAGTTTTTCCACTTTCACTCCTTCTTTTGTTTTCACACGATTCAAAATATCTGCGCTGAAGAACGTAATGTATTGTTCGTAATTTCCTTTAGCAAAAAATTGCTCTTTCATTTGTTCAAACGAACTTTTTTCTTCGGTAGTTTGAAGAAGCGGGTCTGTTGTTAACGCAAGCACAAAATAAATTGCGCACTTCTTAGCATCAAGTTCCGCGTTGTCAACATCGCTTCCGATTCCCCACGCTCGAATTGAAACTTCCGTCGGAGAATAACTTTCGACAAACGTTGCTTGCATTGAACGTGGTGAATTTTGCGCG